>JANWZD010000012.1 GCA_025054935.1 Dehalococcoidia bacterium
GCCTGGCATGAGCAGGCGCTGTTCTATCGGCTGATCCAGCCGGGGAAGAACCGGTGGAATGCGGCGTTCTGGTGTGGGAGCCCGTCGGTGGTGCGGCGAGCGGCGCTGGAGGATGTTGGGGGGGTAGCGACCGAGACCATCACCGAGGATATCCATACCTCAGTCCGGATGCACGCTCGCGGCTGGAAGACGGTCTATCACAACGAGACACTCGCCTACGGCATTGCGCCGCAGACGTTTCACGCGTTTGCGGTGCAGCGGCTCCGCTGGGCGCAGGGGACGATGCAGCTGCTCCGGAGCCCTGACAATCCGCTCATTCGGCCTGGTCTGACGCTCGCCCAACGGCTGAACTATTTCGCCTCGATGATGACGTATTTCGACTCCTACCAGAAGTTGGTTTACCTCCTCGCTCCGTCGATCGTTCTCACGACTGGCCTGTTGCCTCTCGATGTTCCGGCCACTGCATATCTTCTCAATTGGGTCCCCTACTTCGGACTGACTTTGCTCGCAAATGTCGCCCTGGGGCGGGGACAGTTCCGCTTCTTGCTCGTCGAGCAGTACAACCTGCTGAAAATGTTTGTCTTTCTGTGGGCGACGACAGTGCTCGTCTGGCCGCGCCGGCTGACCTTCCGAGTAACTCCCAAGCGTGTTGATACGTCGGTTTCGCAGATGGAGCGCGTCCTGCTCCAGCCGCAGATCGCGCTCCTTGTCGTCATCGGGCTGAGCGTTGTGCTCGCGCTCGTCAATCTGATCTGGGGGATCACGACGACCTACAGCCGTCCGGACATCATTCTCGCGATGGTGGGCTGGGCGGTGGCGAACGCGGGGATCTTGGCGCTCGGCATTCGCGCAGTGCTGCAGCGGCTCCACGCACGCGCGACGTATCGTTTCCCTGTCCAAGTGACCATCGGGCTGACTGATGTCGCTGGCCGTCTCGTCAAGGGGAAGGCGGTTGATCTGTCGCCGACGGGGGTGGGCGTCTGCTTTGGCGAGCCGGTCACGCTTGGCAAAGCGGTGAGCGTCGTCATCGAACTGCCCTCCGGGCTGATTGGGGCGCGCGGGGAGGTGCGCTATGTCGCGCCCCAGCCAGACGGCAATATCAAGGTCGGCGTCCGGTTCATTGCGCTCCATCCCGCCGACCGCGAGCGGCTGATCTTCTTCCTCTACGTTGTGGCGCCGCGCTCGCTCACCCTCGCGCCGCCTGCTCCCGCGCCGGTGGCGCGCGTCGCCTGAACGCGAACGGGCAGCGGTCGCGAGTGGGGTGGGGACCCTACCGTGGCGGCGGAGAAGGCTGCGGATCGTCGAGAAAGAACTCGCCCTTTTCATCGTCATAGCCGAACACCTCGGCATAACGCGCCCAATCGATCGCGGTATCAAGTTGCCGCCGCGCTTCGCCCGGACTGAACGCTTCCTCCAGTTCGGCAATCAGCCGGTGGTCGCTTAGCCGTCCTTTCGGCGCAGCGCGGAGCTCCTCGGCGATTCGGCGGATCAGCTCCACTCGAACGAGGGCCTGCCGGCGGAAGATCTCTTTCTTCTCAAGAATGCTTGCCGCAGCGAAGCGCTCTCCTTCTGCCGTTAGGCGGACATCTCCTTCCTCAACCTCCGCAAAATCGAGCAGGTCGGCCGCTTCGACGATGGGCAGCAGTTCGTCGACTTCCAGCTGGAGATCCCGCGCCAGATCATCAAGGCCGCGCCAGCCGCCCAAGGCGTGGAGCTGCTCGATGAGCCCCGAGATCTCGCCGATGGCGACATGCGGCAGCATCTGATACGTCGGCAGCGGCGCAGCCTCTTGGACCGGCCGCGCGCCGGGCAGCAGCTTCGCGACATCTTCGCGCGGGTTCGTCATGATCCGGTAAATCGTGTCGACCAGCTGGGAGGAGGCAGGGCTTTGGAAGCGCCGCTCTGTGACAGGAAGCCCTGGCAGTTCAGCCCGGATGCGGCCGGGATTGGCGCTGAAGACGAGGAGCCGGTCGGCGAGCCGCACCGCCTCTTCGATGTTATGCGTCACGAGGAGGATCGCCCGGGTCGGAATGCGGCGCGACAGCCACAAGTCGAACAGTTCTCGACGCAGGTTCTCCGCGACAAGCACGTCGAGCGCCGAGAACGGCTCGTCCATCAGCAGAATTTCTGGTTCGACGACGAGCGCGCGCGCGAAGCCGACCCGCTGCTTCATGCCGCCGGACAGTTCGCGCGGATAGGCGGCTTCGAAGCCGTCGAGCCCGATGAGGTCGATCATCTCGAGCGCTTTGGCCCGGCGCACCTCGGGGGGCACGCCCTTCGACAACAGCCCCAATTCGACGTTCTGCAGGACGGTCAGCCAGGGATAGAGGGCGAACGTCTGGAAGACCATAGCGACCGAGGGGTTCGGCCCCTGCAGCGGACGGCCATGGACCCTCACCTCGCCTGCTGAGGGGGGGACAAGGCCGGCGAGGATCCGCAGCAGCGTCGATTTCCCGGACCCGGAGGGGCCGAGCAGGGCGACGATCTCGCCTGGACGAAGCTCGAGGCTGACGCGGTCGAGCACGAGCACGCGCTCCCGGCTGTTCCCGCCGCCGTCGTAGTACTTCACAATCTCGCTCGCGACAAGCAGGGTCTCCTGCTCTGCCGGCGCGGCCGGGGAGAGAAAGAACTGAGCCATCGCAACACCTCCTGAATTTACGCCGTGCGCTTGGCGCCTCAGTCAAGCCGGAAGCGCCGCTCGCTGAGAGCCGCAAGCCGCCGCCAGAGGAGCCGATTGATCAGCACCACCACGGCAGACATTGTCAGCGTGCTTGCCAGCAAGGTTGAGAAGTCGCCCGCCGCCGCGCTTTGCGCGATAGTGGCGCCCAAGCCGACTGTCTGGATCGTCTCTTGGCCGAAGGTGACAAATTCGGCGACGATGCTCGCGTTCCAGGCGCCGCCGGTCGCCGTGATCACGCCTGTCAGGAACGAGGGGAAAATTCCGGGCAGAATGAGATAGCGCCAGCGCCGCCAGCCGGTCAGCCGGTAGAGGGCAGCGGCTTCGCGCAGATCGTTGGGAATGGCCATCGCGCCCGCAATCACATTGAAGAGGACGTACCACTGCGTGCCGAGCAGCATCAGGCCCACAGCGGCTACATTCAGTCCCCCGGGCAGCGTCAGCAAAAGGAGCAGCAGCGCAGGAAAGAGCGCAGTTGCCGGGATGGAAGCGACGACCTGCACGATCGGCTGCGCCCGCTGCGCCAGCCGCGGGTTGAGGCCGATCGCGACCCCGACCGGGATCGTCCACGCCGCGCCGATGAGGAGGGCGGCGGCCACCCGAAGAAAGGTTGCGCCGGTGGCGACGCCGATCGCGAGCCAATCGCCGGGCGACAGCGCTGCGAGCAGCCGTGCCGCGCCGACAATGCCCCAGATGCCGAAGGCAGCGACCCCGGCTCCAGCGAGCGCGCCGCCCGCCAAGATGAGAAAGCGGGTGCCCGGCCGCGATGGCGAGGGGGAGCTGCTGCGCGATGGCGCCGGAAACAGCCGCCCGCCGAGGGTGTCGAGAAGACGCGCGAGCGGCTGGAGAAAGCGCCGCCCAAGCCAGTCGAGCACTGCAGAGCGGCGGAGCGCCGTGAGCACGGCGGACGTGGGGGCGAGCGCGGCTTCCGTCTGTTCCACCTTGAAGCGGTCGGCCCAGGCGATCACCGGCCGCCACACCAGCTGGTCGAGGAGCACGATCACAGCCACCAGCGTCGCTAGGCCGAGGAAGAGAGCGGCGATGTCCCCCTCGTCGGCCGCGGTGCGCAGGTAGGCCCCGAGGCCGGGCAGCTGAAAGCTCTGCTCGCCGAGGGTGAACTGTTCGGCTGCCATGAGGAAGAACCAGCCGCCCGCCCAGCTCATCATCGAGTTCCAGACCAACGGGATCGCGCCGAACGGCAGCTCCAATCGAGTAAACCGCTGCCAGCCGTTGAGGCGATGGATGGCCGCAACCTCACGCAGTTCGGAGGGGATGGTGATCAGCGAGTGATAGAACCCGAACGTCATGTTCCACGCTTGGCTGGTGAAGATCAGGACGATGGCAGCGAGTTCCAGCCCGACGTTGCTCCCTGGCAGGAGCGCGACCAAGGCCAGCACGACACCCGGCAGAAACGAAAGGATCGGGATGCTCTGCAGGATGTCGAGAATGGGAATGAGCACCCGTTCGGCCAGCCGGCTTGTCACCACGATGCGGGCGTAGACGAGGCTGAAGCTGAGCGAAAGGAGATACGCCAGCGCCATCCGCGCTGTCGAGAGCGCGGCGTAGCCGGGCAATGCCCAGGGCGAGAGGTCGATTTCGACAGTCGGGGTCATGGGGGCAGCCCAGCGGGCGGCAAGTTCGACGATGCCGACCGTGACGGCCGCCAGGCCGAGGAGCACCGCTCCGTCGGACCAGGGCGAGAACCGCTTCGGTGCACCCTGCTGGCTGCTGAGGGGAGGTTGAGGAAGTCGCGTCTCGATCATCGTGCACCCCCATCCGCCGCGTTTATGGCGGCAAGAAAAATCCCCCGGACTGACCGGGGGAGGGGGCAGCAGAAGGCGGCGGTCAGGCGCGCAGCGCGCGCTCCCCGCGGTCAGTCGGACGTCGGCGCGGCGGTCGGTCTGGTCTATCGTCCATAAGCGTTCCCTCTGCGCCGCGCTTGGCAGCGTCGGCCGGCGCTCAACCGCTGACTGGCAGGCGCGGGCGGCTGGTCCCGTTCCAAACGAGCAGTAACGAACTGAGAGACTGCCGCAGAAGCCACGGAGGCCGGCAGGACTCTACACCTCGCGCCTGCCGACGCGCAAGCAGCGCGAGGGCGCAGACTGCCCGCTGAGCATGGGACGTCTGCCTGCGCTCCCAGGAGAACGCGAATGCTGTGCCCGCGCGCTGGCACTCACCCGAGCGCGGCGAGGCGCTCGATGATCTTGGCGAGGCGAGCTTCGGCCGCAGCGAGCTTCTCGCGCTCCTTCGCGACGACTGCGGCCGGCGCTTTGGTAATAAACTGCTCGTTGGCGAGCCGGGCGCGGACGCGGGCAACCTCATCCTCAGTGCGGGCACGTTCGTCGCGAAGCCGCGCCTTTTCCTCTTCAACGTCAACGAGCCCTTCTCGCGGAAGGTAGACTTCGGCGCCGTCGAGGATCAGCGCGATGGCATCCTTGGGCGGCTCGGCGAGCGTTTCGACGATGGTGAGCGGGTCGATGCGAGCGAGCTGACGGATTGCGGACGCTTGGGCCGCATACATCCCGGCGTGGTTGCCGGCGACGAACGTAGCCGGGATCCAGCGCTTCGCTTCCACTTTCTCCTCAGTCCGGACGTTGCGCACGGCGCGGATCGCCTCCATGACAGTCGTCCAACTTCGCTCTGCATCGGGGTCGATCAGGGTCTCGTCCGGCTTGGGATAGGGCGCGATGATGAGCGCCTCGCTCCGGAATTCGCCGGTTGGGCGGGGGGCAGTCGCGAGGTGCCGCCAGATCTCTTCTGTCACGAACGGGATGAAGGGGTGGAGCAGGCGCAGCATCGTATCGAGCACCTGCCACGCGACCTCGGGCGCCGCGCTCTGGATCCCGCGCTCCTTCGCCTCGCGGGCATCCACCTTCGCGACCTCAAGATACCAGTCGCAGAATTCCTCCCAGAAGAAGGTTTCCGCGATGCGGCCTGCTTCCCCGAGGTTGAAGTCGCCAAGCAGGCGGTTGACATCGGCGACGACGCGCTGCGTTCGGCTCAAGATCCAACGGTCAGCCAGCTTCAGCGGCGCGTCAGCGCGGTCTTCCCCATCCTGCAGCGAGATGACAAAGCGCGAGGCGTTCCACACCTTATTGACGAAGTTGCGTCCCGCTTCAAGGCGGGTGGTCGTCAGGCGCATATCGTTGCCGGGGCTGGAGCCGGTGGCAAGCGCGAAGCGCAAGGCGTCGGTGCCGTAGGTCTCCATTAGGGTGAGCGGGTTGACCACGTTGCCGAGCGATTTCGACATCTTGCGGCCGAGCTCGTCGCGGACAAGACCGTGCAGGTAGACGTAACGGAAAGGCACCTTCCCCGTGTTCTCGATCCCGAGCATCACCATCCGGATGACCCAGAAGAAGAGGATGTCGTAGCCGGTTTCCATCACCGTGGTTGGGTAGAAGGTGCGGAAGTCCTCCGTCTCCTCCGGCCAGCCGAGCGTGGAGTGGGGCCAGAGCGCCGATGAGAACCAGGTATCGAGCGAGTCTGGGTCTTGCTCGAGGTCGGCCGAGCCGCACTCCGGACAGCGGTCGGGGTCGGTGAGCGGCACGATCGTCGCGCCGCACGCTTGGCAGTACCAGACCGGAATGCGGAACCCCCACCAGATCTGGCGCGAGATGCACCAGTCGCGGATGTTCTCCAGCCAGCGGATGTAGTCCTTTGTGAAGCGCTCGGGAACGATCGTGATCTCTCCGTTGCGGACAGCGGCGAGTGCCGGCTCTGCGAGCGGCTTCATCGACATCCACCACTGGAGGGAGACGATCGGTTCGATCGGCTCGCCCGTGCGCTCGGAGTGGCCGACAGCATGGCGATACGGCTCGGTCTTGACGAGCAGTCCTTGGGCGGCAAGGTCTTCGACCAAGCGGGCGCGGCATTCATAGCGGTCGAGCCCGGCGTACGGTCCGGCATTCTCATTCATCGTCGCGTCGAGGTTCATCACCAAGACGCGGGGGAGGTTGTGACGGAGGCCGATCTCGAAGTCGGTCGCATCGTGGGCGGGGGTCACCTTCACGGCCCCCGTGCCGAACTCGGGGTCAACCGCCTCGTCGGCCACGATGGGCAGCCGGCGGCCGATAATCGGGAGAATGGCGTGCTTGCCGATCAGGTGGCGGTAGCGCGGGTCGTCGGGGTGAACTGCCACGCCGGTGTCGCCGAGGATCGTCTCGGGCCGGGTGGTCGCCACCGTGATGAAGGTCTCCGGCTCTCCCTCAATGGGGTAGCGGACATACCAGAGATGCCCGTCGACCTCTTCAAACTCGACTTCAAGGTCGGAGAGGGCAGTCTGCGCTTTGGGGCTCCAGTTGATGATGCGCTCGCCGCGATAGATCAGCCCCTTGTGGTAGAGGTTGTAGAAGGTTTGGCGGACAGCGCGGGTGGAGATGGGGTCGAGGGTAAAGCGCTCGCGCGTCCAGTCGCAGGAGGCGCCCAGCTTGCGGTGTTGGAGAGAGATGATCGTGCCGTACTTCTCCATCCACTCCCACATCTTCTCGAGGAACTTCTCGCGGCCGAGCTCCTGCCGGGTCACTCCCTCTTTGGCGAGCTCCCGTTCGACGACGATCTGGGCGTAGATTGCGGCGTGGTCAGTGCCCGGCAGCCACAAGGTGACATCGCCGAGCATCCGGTGCCACCGAGTAAGGGTGTCCTCGATGGTGGCGGTGAGGGCATGGCCGAGATGGAGTTCGCCGGTGACGTTCGGCGGCGGCATGATCATGGAGAAGATCGGTCGGCCCGGCTCGATCTTCGGCGTAAACCAGCCGCCCTCAAGCCAAAACTGATAGATCCGGTCCTCGACGGCGCGCGGATCGTACGCTTTGTCCATCGGCAAGGCGCGCTCCGTCTCGGTCATCGTTTCCTCCTCCACGAGAAAACCCCCCGTCCGAAGACGAGGGGCTGCCTCATGGTATCACCTCGGGTTCGGCTGACCCCCGCGTCAGCCCTCTCGCGCACGCGGAGAGGTGAACTCGGTCGGCGTTGGGCGCGCCACCCCTCGACCTGCAACTCCCGAGCGACCTTCGGCGGCATCCTCCGGCCGGCGTTGCGCTGCTCGCCCCCGCTCTAGAGGAAGGAGAAGCCGCCGCTCCTCTCGTTCACCGCTCTGTGCCGAGAGTGTAGGGAGGGGCGCAATACGCCGTCAACTCCGCTCGCGGGGAGAGAAGCTAGCGGTCGAAGGGGGCGGAGGTAACGATCGCTGTTTGCTCCGAGGCGCCGCGCCGCGTCCTCCTTAGCAGCACCCGCTGCGCCGCTCCCTTTGCCTCTGCAAGAAAGCGGCTAACGAGCTCCTGCGGGGGCGGCGCACCGGTGAGAAAGTAGTATTGCGCCGTTCTGCCTTCGACATACGTACCGATGTAGGCAATCGCGACTTTCGGAACAATGCCGAGCCCGAATGGCGCAACGCCGACAAGCTGCCGCGCCAGCAGCCGCCAGACATAGGCTGCGCCGAGGATCGTCACAGTTTCGGCGAGGATCGCTTTCTTGTCGCCGAGCGGTCGACCGTAGGTCGCGCCCAGCTTGTACACCATCATGATCTGGTTCTTCGTCAGGATCAGCATCTCGGCGACGCCTGCGATGAAGGGGCCGAGCACGGGCACAACGTCCGGGATGTTGCTGATGGCGGCGATCTGCGCGTTGAGAAGTGCATATTCGCGGATCTGGTAAGCGGCGGCGAGATCGCGGAGCGCAGGCAGCCGCCGGCCAAGCCCGGCGGCCTCAAGCGGCAGCCGGTCGAACAGTGCTGGGCCGAGAACCGTGACGATCGCCGCCGGATCGAGAGACGAGAGGTCGACGATGTCGGCAGCCCGGTCGTTGGGGGTGACAAGGCGCACGCGGACGATCTCCCCAACGCGCTCTAGCTGTATCTCGAGCGCCGGGGAGTCGACGTCATGGCCGACGATGCCGACCTCTCCCCCGTGGCTGAGCGCCTCGATAATCGCTTGGCGTTCGGCTGGCGAGGCGCCCACCACTGCGATCCGAGCGGGACGAGCGATCTGCTCGTCAATCTCCGCGAAACTGCTGTCGCGAAGAAGTCCCCACACTGTGGTGAGGGCGCCGAGTCCACTCGCCATCCTCTGTCCCCCGTGCGCCCGCTCTCCGGGCGAGCTGGTTCGAGTCGGTCGTGCCTCAGCCGGCGTCGCGCGCAGTTCGCCGAACTACGCGCTCAATTGTACCGTCCCGGTCGCGCCGCGTGCTCTCAGGAACGAGCGGTTTGATGCGGGAAGCGACGGCCGTCTCCCTGCGGAGCAAGGCACAGCCGACCCTACCACCCTACAGGCACGAGACGGATGTCGCGCACTTGGACATCCTCCCAGCGGTTAGCCGCAACTTGGAACGCCGGCAGCCACTGTCCGACGCGGATCTCAAGGATGTTCAGCCCCGAGCGGAGCACCCCCTCCGGAACGCGGAAGCGGAGCCGCGTCCAGTAGGACGCATAGTCCCAGTCGCGGCCGGGCCAGTAGGGAGGGTCGAGCAGCTGGCCATTGATCAGGATGCGGTTGCCGCGGTCGTTCGGCTGGAGTGCTTGGAGCGTCAGCTCCCACTGCCCGGCGGGGTTATCGACATAAAACTCGCCGCGCCAACTGAGCGCCAGCCGGCCGAACCCGTGGAGGGGCCGCCAGGGCGCGGCGAGGTCTGGTTGGTCGCCGAGGTGGACCGGCACGTCGGCGGCGAGGATCTCGATCGGGCGGCGGTGAAGGCCGAAAAGCAGACAGCTTGCCGGGAGGAGGCGCAGCGGGATCGGGCATGACGGCTGACGGACCGGGCGGGGCGGCGCGCCCTTGGGCATCGTGCGCAAGGCGTCCCAGCTCGGTTTTGTCGCCTCGTAGCCCGGCTCGGCGAGCCGAAAGCCCGCCTGATTGTCATCATCCGGCTCGTCGGCGCCGAGGCTCCAGACGGTTACCATCCCGACCCACGGCCATTCGCGCGCGGCGAGGGCGAAGGCTTCCACGAGGTAGCGGCCGCGCTGCTCCTCGCTCACTGCCGGCCCGCCAACGGGTGAGGTCGGGTCGACAGTCCAGCCGAGCTCCGTGATCCAGATCGGCCGGTCGGCAAGGCCGGCTTCGACTAGGATCGCGCGCTGCTGTTCGATGCGCCGAATGTTCAGACCGCCGTTGGCCTCGGCGGGGGCATCCGGCGGCAGGCCGAAGCCGTAGGCGTGCGCGGCCAGAACGTCGAAATCGCGTCCGCCGGGGGCGGCAAGCTGGCGGCGCAGGAACACGCGGTCGTCCATCGCCCGGGCGCTCATCTCGTTGGTTGGCGCGAGCCCGGCGGCAATGACGAGGGCGTTCGGGTCGGCGGCGCGTACTGCTGCTGCCGCGTCGCCGAGCAGCCGGGCGTAGGCTTCAGGGTCGGGGGGGTCGCCGCCCCATTCGTGGGCGAGGTTCGGCTCGTTCCAGATGATGTAGCCGGCGACGCGCCCGCGGTAGCGCTCGGCGACCCGCGAGACAAATGCGGGGTAGAGCGTGGGGTCGCGCGGCGGTCCGTTTGTCCGCCCGGGCCGTGCCCAAGCCGGCTGGTGGTCGAGCCGCAGGACGACCCGCACCCCGTAATAGTCGGCGGCGCGGAGAATGGCGTCGGGATACTCCCAGTAGAACTCGCCGGGCGACGGCTCGACCTCGCGCCAGGCGAGCAGTTGAACGACCCAACCAAAGCCGGCCTCGGCCACGAGGCGCATCGGCCGGTCGTGAATGCGCACCGTGTGCACGGCGTAGCGCAGGGACTCGGCCGGGGGGCGGGCGATTGCCACGCCGCCGATCACCAGCGCGAGCAGGAGCATCACGAGCGCCAGCCGGACGATCATCGCGTTCGCCAGACCCCGCTGTCCGTCGCGACAACGAGCGCGCCATCGCGCGGGTCCCGAGCAACAGCGTTGATCCGCTCGCCGGCAAGGCCGAGCGCGCGCCAGCCGAGGCCGACGCGCTGAAAGACGCCGTCGCTGCTTGTTGCGGCGATCTCGACCCGGCCATCCGCGCCGGCAAGCAGCGCGACGACATGGCGCTCGTCCAATCCGCTCCGCCGCCACGCGCTGCCATCCCACCGCCACAGCCCATCCGATGTTCCAGCGACCAAGCCCTCAGTGGTGGGGAGGAGGGCGCTCACCGTGCCGGAGAGCGGCGGGAGTGCCCGCCAGACAGTGTCGTCGAGCCGATAGACGCCCTCATCGGTGCCCGCCCAGAAGGCGCGGCCATCGCTCGCAACAGCGAAGACGGTTCGGCCGGCCAGCCCGGCGTCGGCGAGTGCCCATGTCGCGCCGCGGTCGCGGCTTTGCAGCGTCCGGTCATACTCGACCCGGGCGATCAGGGTGTCGCCGCCGGCGGCGATAGCGGGGATGATCGCCCGGCGGTACTCGGCCTCGGTCACCGGTTCCCACGTGCGGCCGCCGGTGACCGAGCGAAGGATGCCGCGCTCGAAGGTGCCGGCGAAGAGCGTATCGCCCGCTGGCAGCACAAACAGTGTGAAGGTCTCGCGCAGGTCGCCGCTGAGCGGCCGCCAGCCCTCGGCCTCGCGGCGGTAGACGCCGTCGCTCGTTGCCGCGAGCAGCGTTCCTCCGTCTGCGGCCAGGCCGCGGACCAAAGGCCGGCCAACGCCCTCCCCGCTTCGCTCCCAGCCGTCGGCCCCGGCCGCAAGCACGCCGTGCGCGGTCACCGCCCAGACCCGCGTTCTGCCCGCTGCGGCGTAGACCGTTGCGCTGAGCGCTCCTCCGACCGGTGTCCAAGTTGTGCCGCCGTCGCGAGATTGGAAGACCCCTGCTCCCTCCGTCGCCGCAAGGAGCGCGCCCGCTCCAGCGCCGACTGCCACGACCGGGCGCGGCAGCGGAGGCCCGGGCTCCCACACCTCCCCAGTGGCGCTGATCCAGAGGCGGCCCTCGCTGCGCGCGGCGAGACGGCCGGCACTGTCCGCAGCGACTGAAGAGACCACCTGCGGCAGCGGCGACACATGCTGCAGCCGTCCATCGTGCAGCAGATGGATGCCGCTGCCGGCCGTGGCGATGACGAGACCGGCGCGTCCGCGGGCGAGGCTGAGCACAGTGACGAGGGGATCGAAGCGGGCGACGACAGACCAGCTCTGGCCGCCGTCCGGCGAGCGCAGCACTTCCCCCTCGCCGCCCGCCCAAGCGGTGCCGTCAGGATCGAAATGCACGGCGTAGATAGGAGACCGGGATGAGGTTCTCCGCCACTGCCGGCCGCCATCTTCTGTGCGGTAGACGCCGTCGACAGTCGCAGCAAGGGCAGTGCCCGGCTGGGGAGCGGCGGCCACGCCGTAAGCCGCCACGCCGCGCAGGTCGGCGGCGGTGTGCCAGCTGTCGCCCGCGCGACGGACGGCGACCCCCTCCTCGCGGTACAGGGCGACATAGACGGTCTCATCCGGCCCCACCGCAAGGCCAGTCGCCATCGCGTAGCGCGGAAGGCCGGCGTCATCGCGCACCCATGCCGGCGCGGCGCCCAGCGGGTGACAGCCGGCAAGCGCGGCGATGAACAGGAGCGCGACGAGCGGGCGCATGGTCAGCAAATAGCTTAGGGGATCGCGGCACGCTCCGGGACTGCCGGCTCTTCTTGCCGGAGATTGGGCACGACATGGCGGCGCGCGCTGCCGCGCGGCATCAGAAGCGCGGGCGCGACGGCGACTGCCGCGAACGCTCCGGTCAGCCAGAGCACGGGCCCGAGCGCCGCGCCAATGGCTGCTGCCGACGCGGCGACCAGGTCCGGCGGGAGGGCAGCGCGCTGGCGGGCATCGAGCAGTTGGTTTGCGATGGCGGCGTCGACCCCGTCGAGGCGCGTTGCCAGCGCGGCGCTGAACAGCGCGCCCAGCATCGCCACGCCGACCGTTCCGCCGAGCATGCGCGCGAACTGGACCGTCGATGTGGCAACGCCGCGGCGCGACCAATCGACGGCGTTCTGCACCGAGACCGTGAAGGCAGTGAAGCCGAACCCGGCGCCGATGCCGAGCAGCGTGAGCAATGTCAGCAGCAGCCACGGCGCCGCCAGAGGCCAGGAAGCGACCCCCAGCGCGCTGCCCGTGACGACGATCGTGCCAACTGTTGCCGCCCATCGGTAGCCGAGGGTCAGGATGATCCGCCCGGCGATCACCGCGCCGATGGTCCAGCCGATCGACAGAGGAATGAGAGCGATGCCCGCGTCGATGACCGTGCCGCCCCGCGCTCCCTGCACAAGCACGGGAATGAAGGTCGGCGCGCTGAACACTACGGCGCCGAGCGCGAGGGCGCCGAGTGTCGAGGCGCGGATGATCGGATGCTGGAAGAGCGCAAAGGGCAGGACCGGCGCGGCAGCGCGGCGTTCGATGGCGACAAACGCTGCCAGCAGCGCGAGGAACAGCGCCGTCAGGCCGAGGGTCGTCGGCGAGAGCGGGCCGCGGTTGCGCAGTTCGATGAGCGCAAATTGGAAGACCGTCACCGTCGCGATGAGGGTCCCCGCGCCTGCCCAATCGATGGGGGCGCCGTTCCGCGCGAGTGGCGGCTCGACGAGAGAGAAGCCGACAAGCGCTGCCGAAACGAGGCCGACCGGGACATTGAGGAGGAAGATCCATTGCCAAGCAAGCTGTTCAACGATCAGCGCGCCCAGCACCGGCGCGATGACGCTCGCGAGCCCCCACACGGCGCTGAACAGCCCCTGAATGCGGGCGCGCTCCTCGAGGGCGTAGAGGTCGCCGACGATGGTGAAAGCGAGCGGCTGGATCGCTCCGGCGCCGACCCCTTGGAGCACTCGCGCTGCGATCAGCTGCTCCATCGAGCCGGACAGCCCGCAGAGGAGCGATCCCACGACAAACAGCCCGACCCCGAGGAGATACGTCCGGCGGCGGCCGGAGAGGTCGGCGAGCTTGCCGAAGACAGGAACGGTGGTCGATGAGGTGAGGAAGTAGGCGGTGAACACCCAGGCGTACAGGTCCACCCCGCCAAGTCGGCCGACAATCGTCGGCATGGCTGTCGCGACGATCGTCGCCTCCGTGGCAGCGAGGAAGATGCCGGTCAGGACCGCGAGCGTGACCAGCTGGCGCCGGCGGCCGACCATCTCCACTGCGCCACCCTCCTCTGCCTCGCGCAATGCTAGTGGGAACCGCCAAGGCGGTCAATCGCTCGACGGCGAGGCGGCCACCATGCTACATCCTCCTTGTGCGGCCGCCATTCGATATCGACTCGCTTGCCGATCTGCTGACCGTTCGCCAGCTAGTGCAGGCCGTGGAGGCGCTGCCGCGGCCGGCTGCCCGCTGGGTCCGGCCGCCAACTGTCCTGCCGCGATGGGCAGCCTTGATCGCCGGCTCGTTCAACCCGCCGACGCGCGCCCACCTTGCACTCGTTGAGGCAGCGCGCGCTGCTGGCGCTGATCTTGTCGCGTTTGTCCTCCCGGTGCGCAGCGTTGACAAAGAGACGGTCGAGGCGGCGACGGTCGAGGACCGGCTGGCGCTGCTGGATGCGATTGCCGCTCGGCTTGGCACGGCGCTGGCGCTCACCAACGCCGGGCTCTACGTTGACCAAGCGCGTGCCTTCCGCGCCTTGCTGCCGGATGCGCGGCGCAGTTTTGTCATCGGCTTTGACAAACTGGTGCAGATCCTCGACCCGCGCTACTACGATGACCGGGAGCGGGCGCTGGACAAGCTGGTCGCTCTTGCTGACCTGCTCGTGGTGCCGCGCGCTGAGGCCGGGGAGGAGACGATCCGCGCTCTCCTTGCCCAGCCGGCTCATCAGCGCTGGGCGGCGGCGGTGACGGTGCTGCCGGCACCTTCCTCGCTCGAGGCGCATCTCTCGGCGTCCGCGGTTCGCGCCGGCCTGCACGACGGTGACCTCGACCGCTGCCTGCCCCCAGAGAGCGCGGCGTTCGTCCGGCGCTGGCAGCCGTACCGCCCCGGCCCCTACGCCGAGCGCTGGCGCGCGCTCGAGCGGGCGTTGCAGGGAGGACCGCCCGGCGCGGGAGAGACGAAGTTGCGTCCTTCGCGGGAGTGAACGAAAATTCGTTCATCGCTTAGTGGGGGAACCGATGCCCCGGTCCCGGCGTCGCTCGCTGAAGCTGCTGATCCCGTCGGCGCTGCTGTTTGTCCTGCTCTGTCTCGTCGCTCCGCTGCTGGTCGGCCTCGGCCTGCGGGCGCAGCGCGGCAATGAAGCGCCGCTCGGCGAGCTTGGCGGCGGGCAAGCGTGGGTCGGCATCCGCATGCGCCCTGTCACGCCGGAGGCCGCAGCGGTGCTCGGCCTGCCCACTACCAATGGCGCCCTCATCGACCGCATCTATCCGACGAGCCCGGCCGAGCAGAGCGGACTGCAGCAGTTCGATGTCATTATCCAAATCAATGGCCAGCCCGTGGCGACGGTCGATGCCGTGAGCGGCGTGTTCAGCGGAATGCGTCCGGGCACGCCGGTTTCGATCACCGTCCTTCGCCCTGACCCGAGCGGCCGAAGCGCAGCGCAGCGGCGGGAGATCGCCTTGGTGACGGGCACGCGGCCGCGCATCGGCGAAGTGCGCGGCTGGACCGACTACCGCAGCGCGAATGTTCCCTATCAGTTTCGCTATCCGAACACGTGGTTCATCGATGATGTGGGGGCGCCTGCCGAGCCGATCCTGATCGCGCCTCCGACGCCCTATAACGACGTCGTCCAGTTCCAAGTCTCGGCGAACGTGCCGGCGCTCGACCAATGGTACCGGCAGGTGCTGGAGAGCGCGCGCGAAGGGGCGGCCGAGGTGCGGGTCGAGAATGAGCGTTCGGTGACCTTGGCGAACCTCCCGGGGCGCCGCGCCAGCCTGACCATCATCGGCAGCGCTAATCTCGAGCAGAAAGTCGAATTTGTCCTCATTCGCGACAGCGCGACCAGCCGAGGCTACTTCATCTTTCTGTCAGCTCATCCTGTCTCCTATCCTGACTTGCTTCGCAACTTCGAGGATATCTTGGCAAGCTTTAGCATTCGCGGTTAGGCAGTGCTACACTCCCGGCTAGCCCAGACAACCCGACCCGGACTATCCAGTGCAGGACCCCGAGGCCGTTCCTGACGCGCCGCATTCGCTCGAGGCGGCCTATCAGGAAGCGCTCCAGCTGATCAAACAGAGCCGCTGGACAGAAGCGAAGCGCGCTATTGAGCGCGTCGAAGCGGTTGACCCAACTTACAAGAATGCGGCCAAGCTGCGCGTGATGGTCGAGGAAGTGATCCAGACCTCGTTCTACGGCTTCCGCCTGCCGCCGCATCTTGCCGCGCAGCAGCGGCCGCCTGCCGTCCAGACAGCGAGTGACGAGGAGCCAGAGGACGACCTGCCGCCGCCGCGCCGCACGCGCTGGCCGCTCCTGCTCACCGGCCTGATCGTCCTGCTGATGCTCGTCGCCATCTGGATGATGTTCCCGCGCTAATCCTCTGCTCGCTGCGGCTCCGCCGCGAGGCGACCCCGGCTGCGGAGCGCAGAAGCGGCCAGAGCAACCCCGCGAGGTGCGAGAGCGGCGCGCCGGTCGGGGGCGAGGGCGCAGCGTCGTAGACAGGCGTCGTCCAGCCAGACTACAGTAAAACGATGCTTACTCGAGAGAAGGCTGCCCCGCCTGCTGACCTCCCCATCCCCGTCAGCTTCCGCCTGCCGCTGGCGCTCCGCAGCATCGTCCGTCGCTGGCGGAAGGTAGTTGGGGCGACGATCGGGCTTTCGTTTGCGCTTTCCGTCGTTGTCGCCTTCCTCGAGCTGTCGGCAGGGGGAACCTATCTCTTCACGAGCGAGTACACCGAGACGGAGATGGATATCTACGTTCTGATGCAGGGGGGGGTGATCGCGCCGATCTTGCCCGGCGAGCGTCTTGGCGAGATCGAGGATGGACGGCTCTTTCTCAGCCAAGTCCGCGCTTTTCCGGAAGTGCGCGCCGTGATCGGCATCTATCTGACGGCGCTCAGCCGCGAGCGCGAGCGGCTGCCGAACGGCCAGCAAGCGACCGAGCCGTGGACGGCGGTCGGGGTCTACGGCGACCCGAGCCGTGTCGCCGGCACGCTGGTGCTCAAGGAGGGGCGCTGGTTCCGCCCGGGCAACGAGATCGTCGTCGGGCAGAGCTTAGCCGACGCTCGCAGGCTGCGCGTCGGCGACACCGTGATCCTGAACGGCCGCCGCTTTCAAATTACGGGGGTCGGGCATCTGCGGGGGGTCGGGTATGGCTCGAACGGCTACGCCTATCTTGATTTCGATACCGCGCGCGAGCTCTCTCGGGGGCGAGATGTTGTCAACCTCGTGATGATCGACACGGCAAACCCTGCCGCGACGGCGGCGCGGATCACCCGTGCCCGCGACGTTCAGGTGCTGACGAAGGATGAGGCGATCGCCTCCGTCTTGGAGCTGGCAAACTCGCGCCTTGTCGTCTACGTTCTGTTTTCCGGGCTTGCGCTCGGCGTTGCGGGGCTGTTCATTGCCAGCGTTCTGGGCGCCTCTGTCAACGAGCGGCGGACCGAGTTTGCGACGATGCTGGCAATCGGTCTGCCGAAGCGGACGATCCTCAGCCTCGTTCTCGGCGAGGCGCTGGTGATCGCGGTAATCGCTTCGTTCGTGGGCACGGTGATCGGCATCGGGATCGGCGAGCTGATGAATGTCTACTTTGCGCCGATTGCTCAGATCGAGCGGATTGCGGTCTTCGAGCCGGTGATGGCCGCGCAGATCCTCGCTATTTCGATCGCGCTTGGCGCGATTGCCGGGTTCTTTCCGGCTCGGGCCGCGCTCAGCCTGCAGCCGGCAGATGCCCTGCGCGAGGCATGATGTTCGAACTTCGCTCGGTGACACGGGAATACCGTCTCGATGAGGTGACCGTCACCGCGCTGGAGGACGTCTCGCTTCGGATCGAGGAGGGGGAATTCGTCGCTATCCTCGGTCCGTCGGGTTCGGGGAAGAGCACCCTGCTCAACCTGCTCGGACTGCTCGACGTGCCGACGGCGGGAGAGGTGCGGTTTGACGGCCGCGATGTCGTCCACCTCTCGGCGGGCGAACGGGCGCGGCTGCGCCTCGAGGCGATCGGCTTCGTCTTTCAGCGGTTTCATCTCGTCTCGGCGTTTTCCGCAATCGAAAATGTCGCCTTGCCGCTCGAGGCAGCGGGCTGGCCGGTGCACGAACGGTGGGAACGGGCGGCAACCTTACTGCGGTCGGTCGGGCTGGGCGACCGGCTGGTCTTTCCGCCGGCGCGGCTGTCGGGCGGGGAGCGCCAGCGGGTCGCGATCTGCCGCGCGCTCGCCAACCGGCCCCGCCTCGTGCTCGCCGACGAGCCGACAGGCCAGCTCCACAGCGAGGACAAGGCCGGGATCATCGCGCTCTTTCAGCAGCTGAACCGCGACGGAAACACCATTGTTGTGGTCACGCACGACCCTGAAATGGCACGCGCTGCCCGCCGGATCATCGAGCTGCGCGATGGCAGGATCGTCCGCGAGGCGCGAACGTGACCGAACGCGCACTGCCGCACCGCCGGCCGATTGCGCTGCGGTGGGCAGCGATCGGCGCGCTGAGCGCGCTTGCAGTTGGAGCGATCGCGCTCCTCAGCCAGTTGCGGCCCGGAGGCGGGGCAGCGACGCCGATGTCGCTCCTCGACCAGCCGGTGGCGGTTGAGGCGCGCGGTCGAGTGGTGCCGGAGACATGGGCAAACCTCGCGCCGACCATATCGGGGCAGGTAACGGCGGTGTTTGTCCGGGAGGGACAGGAAGTTGCCGAGCGGCAGGAGCTGATCCGGATCGAAAGCGACCTCGGCGCTTTCACGCTCGTCGCCCCGTTCCGGTCGATTGTCGCTCAGGTGAATGCGAAGCGGGGCGAGACCGTTCTCGCGGGCCAACCTGTCGTTGTCGTCGGCGATCTCTCCCGCTTCGTGATCGAGACGACCGACCTGAACGAATATGGCGTGGCGCGGATCCGCGTGGGCCAGCGGGCCGAGCTGACGTTTGAAGCGCTCGAGGGGCTGGTCGGCAAGGGGGTCGTGCGCAGCATCGCGCTGCGCGGTCAGGCGAGCCCGACGGGCGATATCACGTATCCCACTGTGCTCGAATTTGATGTTGCCGACCCCCGCCTGCGGTGGGGGATGACAGTGCGGATCCGCTTCGAAAACTAGCGGCTTTAGGCGAGCGCCTCGTCGATCGCCGCCTTGATGCGCGGCTTGGGAAGCGCACCGACGATCCGCTTCGCCTCGACGCCGCCTTTGAAGACGATGAGCGTCGGGATGCCCATAATGCCGAGCTGGCTGGGCGTCACCGGGCTTTCGTCGGTGTTCAGCTTCGCGAACTTGACTTTGCCTGCATACTCCTCGGCGAGCGCCTCGACCGCGGGCGCGACCATCCGGCACGGCCCGCACCAAGGCGCCCAAAAGTCAACCAGCACAGGCAGGTCGCTCTCCAGCACCTCCTGCTGGAAAGTCTGGTCCGTTACCTCAATCAGATTGGCAGCCACCTCGCACTCCTTCTGCGCCGGCGCTTCGCTAGGGAGCGGCAGCCGGCCTTCCAAGCGTAGCATCTCTGCAGGAGAGTGACGCAACAGCAACGCCGCTCTCCTTGCCGATCTGATATGAGTCTAACGGGAGCGACTCTTCACGTGACGCGAAGTTTCGTATCCTTATCCTTAGCATGGGAGACCGCCCTGGAGGGAGAGGCCATGAACAATCTCAAGACCTTGCTCTTGCTCGCCCTGCTGACCGGCTTGCTGATCTTCGTTGGGCGGCTGGTCGGCGGCGTCTCGGGGATGGTGGTCGCCTTCATCTTCGCGATCGCGATGAACTTTGGCGCTTACTGGTTCTCCGACAAGATTGCGCTGCGAATGGCGGGGGCTCATGAAATCGATGAGTCGCAGGACCCCGAGCTGTTCGCGATGGTGCGGCACTTGGCACTGCGTGCCAACCTGCCGATGCCGCGCGTTGCCGTGATCGATGATCCGTCGCCGAACGCCTTTGCCACCGGGCGCGACCCAGCGCATGGCGTCGTTGCGGTGACGACGGGCATCCGCCAGCTGCTGACCCCGACCCAGCTCGCCGGCGTGATCGCGCACGAGCTTGCGCACATCAAGAACCGCGACACCTTGACGATGGCGATCGTGGCGACGATCGCGGGGGTTATCAGTTTCATCGGCCAGATGGCGTCGTGGGCGCTGATGCTGGGCGGGTTTGGCCGGAGCGACGAGGAGGAGGGCGGCGGCGTCCTCGGCGGGCTGTTCGCGGTCATCGTCGCGCCGATCGTGGCGATGCTGCTCCAGTTTGCGATCTCGCGGGCGCGCGAATATGAGGCCGACGCGCTCGGCGCG
Source organism: Dehalococcoidia bacterium (assembly GCA_025054935.1). Taxonomy (NCBI): domain Bacteria; kingdom Bacillati; phylum Chloroflexota; class Dehalococcoidia; species Dehalococcoidia bacterium. The sequence continues at coordinate 19,888 of JANWZD010000012.1, forward strand.
CGCATCGTCGGCGACCCGGAAGCGCTTGCCAGCGCGCTGGCGCGTCTTGAGGCGATGGTGCAGCGCGTCCCAATGGAGGCGTCGCCGGCGACGGCGCATCTGTTCATCGTCAATCCGTTTGGCGGGCTGAACATCGCGCATCTGTTCAGCACGCACCCGCCGACGGCCGAGCGGATCGCGCGTCTGCGGGCGATGCAGTTCGCCTACCGCTAATCTGACGGCCACTCGCCGATGGGACAGGGGTGGATACTTGACGGCGAGTGGCGCCCGTTTCGCATCGGCGGCCGGCACGATCTCCGCGCCGCCGCATGGCGCCCAGGGAGCGAAGAAGCGCTCGTTGCGGGCAACCACGGCACGCTCGCCTTCGTTGGACCGACGGCCCGCGTTCTCCCTCCTCCGACGCGCGACAATCTGCGCGGCATCGCTTGGCGGCCGGACGGCGCCTGCGCGCTCGCGGTGGGCGACGGCGGAACGATTGTTGTCGTCGCGGAGACCCTTCGCCTGACGCCCGTGCTGACGCCGGTCAATCTCCGGCGGGCGGCGTGGCATCCCACGGGCGCGTGCTGTCTTATTGTCGGCAACGACGGGCTTGCGCTGCTCTGGACTGACGGCCGAACGCGGGCGGTCGGGTGGGGGCGCGCTCACCTGCGCGACGCTGCGTGGCGGCCGGACGGCGAAGAAGCGGTGATCGCTGGGAACGGCGCGCTGTACCGCTATCGCCGCGATGAGGATGACCTCGAGGTCATTGCCGAGCTGCCCGACGGCGATTTCACCGGGGTGGCCTGGCTGCCGGGGGGAGAGCGCTTCTTCGCCGTGGGCTACCGGCAGGTCGGCGCGGCGCTTGATGCCCGCGAGACGGTGGCGTGGCTTGGGCCGAAGCTCGAGCCGGCCTTCGCCGGGATCGCGGGCCACACGTTCGTCCAAGCGGTCGCGCGGCCGGGACGCGAAGAGGTGTGGATCGTCCAGCAGCCGGCGTATGCGGCGAGCGAGTCGCGCCTCCTGCGCTGGTCGGGGGGCGCGCCCGAGGTGGTCTTCCGCCACGAGACGGCGCGTCTTGTCCAGCTCAGTTTCGATGAACGGGGCGAGCGGGCGGTTGTCGTCGGCTCGCCTCGCGCTGCCTTCTGGCGCAGCTAAGCGCTGCCGGCTGCGGGGCGGCCGGGCGCTTCGTCATTGCCTGCCTCGCTCTGCGGCGAGCGCGGGGCGCGGGGGCGCCGCAGGAGGATGTCGCCGAACGGCTGCAGCTGCTCGACCTCGGCCTCGCCGCGGCGGACCATCTCAAGCATTGCCAGAAACGTCGCCACGATCGCCGCAACGCCCTGATGGGCGCCGACGGCGGAGCGGAACGAGAGTGTCTCGTGGCGGGCGAGGAGGCGGCGGAGGGTCTCGATCTGCTCGGCGACGGTTATGGCGGGTGGAGGGAGCGCGTCCGCTGCGCTCGGGCGGCGGCGATGGGCGAGGCTGAGGAGGAGCTGGCGCAGCCGCTCCGGGGGAAGGGAGATCGCAAGCCGGCGCGCCGGCGCGAGCGCGGGGGGCACGCGGCGCGGCCAGCAGCGCAGTCCGGCCTCCTCGCGCTGGCGGAGCGCTGCCGCGGCGGCTTTGAGGCGCTGGTAGTCGCGCAATTGACGGGCGAGCGCCTCGGCGGCGGCGATGGCGTCCGGCTCGTTTTCTTCCTCGCGGGGCGGGACGGCGGGAGGCGGCAGAAGCCGGATCGATTTGAGCAGCAGCAGCTTGGCGGCGACGACGAGGTAGGCGGCGATCTCGTCGAGGTCGGCGGCGTTCGCCTCGAGATAGGCGAGAAACTGGTCGGTGACGGCGAGCAGGGAAACGACGCTGATGTCGAGCTCATGCCGCTCGATGAGGGCGAGAAGAAGGTCGAGCGGGCCGTCGAACACCTCGAGGTGAACGGCAAAGCGGGGCCGACTGGCGAGGTCGAGGGGCACGTTACTCCTCGATGGGCGGAGTGGAAGTGCGGAGAGTGACGGCGTCGCGGAGGTAGACGTGCTCGATCTCGTCTTGGGCTTTGTCGGTGTTCACGAGGACGAGGACGCGAATGCAGGCGGGCAGGGCGCCCGGCACATTCATCTCATGGCCGCAGAGGAGGGGCACGTGGTGCCAGCCGAGCTGACGCGCTCCGACGGCGGGAAAGTCGGCGTTCAGGTCGGGGGTGGTGGTGAAGAAGACGGCAGCGATCTGGTCGACGGCGATGGCGTTGCGGTCGACGATGGCGCAGAGCAGCTCCCGGGTGGCGGCGAGGATGGCGCGCGAGGAGTTCTCCTCGACGGTGATCGCGCCTCGGATGCCGCGGACCATCATCGGGCCGGTGCCAACGCGCGCAGGTCGCGCAGATAGTCGGCGAGCGCTTGGGCAGCTTCGGCGGTGGTGGGGCGGTCGATCCGGTCGACGACGGCGCTGCCGACGATGGCGAGGTCGGCAAGGCGTCCCACCTGCTCAACGTGCTCGGGGGTGCTGATGCCGAAGCCGACGGCGATTGGGAGGTCGGTGACGGCGCGAACGCGGGCGAGAAACGCCGGCAAGTCAGGGGGGAGGTCGCGCCGGGCGCCGGTGACCCCGGTGACGCTGACGCAGTAGAGGAAGCCTCGGGCGGTGCGGGCGGCGAGGCGGAGGCGCTCCTCGGTGCTGGTGGGGGCGACCATCGCCACGAGCGCGATGCCGACCGCGTCGAGGGCGGCGCGGAGATCGCCCGCTTCTTCGGGCGGCAGGTCGGGCACGATGCAGCCGTCGATGCCGGCGGCGGCGGCGTCGCGCGCGAAGCGTGTCAGCCCGTAGCGGAGAAAGGGGTTGTAATAGCCCATGAAGAGGAGCGGGATGGTCACGCCGGCGCGGCGGACGGCGCGGGCGGCGTCGAGGCAGGCTGCGAGCGTGATGCCGTTCTGAAGGGCGCGGGTCGTTGCGCGCTGGATGGTCGAGCCGTCGGCAAGCGGGTCGCTGAAGGGGATGCCCAGCTCGATTGCGTCGGCGCCGGCGGCGGCAGCAGCGCTGGCGAGGGCGACAGTCGAGTCGGCGTGGGGAAATCCCACCGGGAAGTACGGAATGAGCCCGACCCGTCCGCGCTCGCGCAGGGCGCGGAGCGTCTCCTCCAACGTTGCCATCGCGCTCCCAGTGCTCCGTGTGGCGATGCGCCACTCTTTTTCCATGATAGCGAAAAGCGGGGTCAGAGCGCGGCGAGGGCGCGGGTGGCGGTGTAGACGGCGAGCAGGGCGAGGGCGTTGAAGCTGGCGTGGAGGAGAATGGGAGGCCAGAGCGAACCGGACCAGAGCCGAAGGAGGGCCAAGAGGATGCCCAAGAGGAAGGTGGGGAGCATCACCTGCGGCACGAGATGCGCGACGGCGAAGAGCGCCGAGCTGACGGTGACAGCGCCTGCGGTGCCCAGACGGCCGACGAGGCCGGGGAGGATGAAGCCGCGGAAGAACGTCTCTTCGGCGATGGGGGTGATGACGGCGCCGCTGAGCAGGGCGATCGCGAGGGAGAGGGGGGTGGCGCCGACGAGCACGTCGATGCGTTGGGGGTTTTCTTGGCCGAGGCCGAGCGCCTGCAGCGCCAGCCCATAGGCGAGCTGGATGATCAGGCCGGCGAGCAGCAGGCCGGCTGCGGCGAGCAGGGCGTCGGGGGGAAAGCGGCGAAAGCCGAGCGCGGCGAGGCCGCCGCGTCGCGCCGCGAAGGCGAGGGCGATGCCGAGCAGGCCGAGCTGGGCGGCGGTAATCGCGCCGATCGAGACTGGCCGGGCGAACGGCGCGACGTCGATGACTGGCCGAAGGAGGGCGAGAACGGCGAAGGCGCCGCCGACAATCAGGATGACGAGCGCGATGGCGGCGGCGATAGCGCCGAGAATGTCTCCGATGCCCCACGGAACTGGACTGCGCTCGACGTCCACCCGCTCTGTCCCCTGTGACCGCGGCGGCTTTCGCGCCGTCGGATCAATGGTAGCGCGATTGCGGGACCGAGCGGGAAGCGGCGGGCCGGGCGCGCGCCGTTGTTCGGGGTTGGTGTCCTTGGAACGACATTGGGGGTCGAGAGCTGAGAACTGCGCTCAGACAAAACATGTCCGATTGCGGCACAAGATGTCTCCAGAAATCACAGGTGGCATATCATTTCACGGCAACGGAAGGAGCGGGCGAGGGCAGTGTCACTCAGCGACTGGCTGCGGCAAGTTATAGAAGAGACCGTGCTGCTTCTGTTTCCAGGACGCCCTCTGCCTGCGGGGCTAGTAAAGAGGCATGTCTGGCGGGATCAGAAATATGTTGGAGCGGCTGCAGGACGAGTCGTTCCCTGGGAAGGGTGGAGCGCCAATCTTGCCAATCTCGATGCGAGATATCGCGCAATATTTGCAGATGTGGTCGATAACATCCTTCCAGAAAGCGAACGTTATCGGCTGTTTGGGGATGCTTTTTCGGAGGAGATCCGCGAGCTCAATCGCTTTGTCGTTCTGTTTGTCCTAGATTTTCCTCTGGAAACTGAGCAGGACATCATCCTCGCTGGGTTTACTCCTCGTCGAATGGCTCGTGTTCTGCATGCTTGCAAAATAGTCTCTGTAGAAGAGTTTCTCGACAAGACGACTTTGCACTGGGCAGCTGTGTTAACGCGCCTTGTGATGCTGCAACGTTTTCTCTCCATCCATCGAAAACCTCTTGAGGGGAATGAGCTTCCTTTACAGCATCTCTTATATCAGACCGGCTATCTTCACAAGCTGATCGTCTCATCAGGGCTTGAGCTTTATTCGATTGATCCCCCGCGAAGATCTGGAAGATTTGGGCATGATCTAGAGATATTGGCTAGAAATCCTGTCAAAAGTCCTGAGAAAATAAAGATAGGGGTCGAGGCATACTTAAAATCTCCTGGATATCATCTGGACAGCATCCCTCAATACATTAAGCGATTCTCGCTCGATGCTATCATGGTTGTTGCTCCTGATAATCCGCGTCCCGTTTTGTTTCCGAGATTGTCAAGTCTTGGAATTCCGGTCTATGAGGCGCATCGAGTGGCAGAACTTGGCCGCCCAAATTTTCTCGGCTTCTATCATCTTCCGCTTCATCAAGTGATTGCTGATCTGCGAGGGCTCTCGGAGCGGATAGTAGAAGTCATTCCTGCTCTAAGTTTTCAAAAAGATTGAGTGATGTCTCCGGACGAGGCGGCAGTTCAGTGTCCTCGCGCAATCCTCGCTCCTCCGCGATTAGGGACGTCCACTTCTGCGCGAGTGCCGCCTTTCTGCTGTCACGGGCCTCGCGTTTCTCCAGCCTACGGCGCCGGCGGCCCCCTCGGCGATGCCTCTCGCGTCGATGCTTGGCAGCGTGCAGTACTGATCGATCCGGCGGACAAGGTAGGCGGGCGCCAGTTCCTCTTGGGCGCTGGAGAAATCTCGGCCTTGATCTTTTTCCGCGGCGTGCCATATCATACGGTGGCAGGACCGGCGGAATCCCGCTGGTCGTTTTTGCGATCAGCGCGAGTTGCCCGCGTAGCTCAGTTGGCAGAGCACGTTCTTGGTAAGAACGGGGTCACCGGTTCAAGTCCGGTCGTGGGCTCCGCAGCCGGTTCGCCGTCGAGCGGCACCCATCCCGCCGCTCGAGCGTGGGGTCGATCAGCCACACTTCTCGGAGGAATAACTTTTGGCCCGCAAGAAATTTGAGCGCACAAAACCACACGTCAACGTCGGCACCATCGGCCATATCGACCATGGCAAGACCACGCTGACCGCTGCCATCACCAAAGTCTTGTCACTCAAAGGAGAAGCCGAGTTCCGGCCCTTCGAGTCGATTGACAATGCGCCGGAAGAGCGCGCGCGTGGCATCACCATCGCAATCTCCCATGTCGAATACGAGACCGATAAGCGCCACTATGCCCACGTCGACTGCCCCGGCCACGCCGACTATATCAAGAACATGATCACCGGCGCCGCCCAGATGGATGGCGCGATCCTCGTCGTCGCCGCTCCCGAAGGGCCCATGCCGCAGACGCGCGAGCACATCCTGCTCGCCCGTCAGGTCGACGTGCCCGCTATGGTCGTCTTTCTGAATAAGGTCGACGAAATGGACGACCCAGAGCTGCTGGAGCTGGTCGAACTCGAGCTGCGCGAACTGCTGAGCAAATACGGCTTCCCCGGCGACGAGATTCCCATCATCCGCGGCTCGGCGCGCAATGCCCTCGAAAGCACCTCGACGGACATTAACGCTCCCGAGTACAAGCCGATCCTCGAACTGATGGACGCCGTCGACAATTACATCCCCACGCCTGTCCGCGCTATCGATAAGCCGTTCCTGATGCCGATCGAAGACGTCTTCGGAATCAAAGGGCGCGGCACCGTCGTCACCGGGCGCATCGAACGCGGCGTCGTTCGCGTGGGCGACGAAGTGGAGATTGTCGGGTTCGGCGAGAACCGGCGGACGGTCGTCACCGGCGTCGAGATGTTCCGCAAGACCCTCGACGAAGGGCAAGCGGGCGATAACGTCGGCTGCCTCCTTCGCGGCATCGAGCGCGACGAGGTCGAGCGCGGCCAAGTGCTCTGCAAGCCGGGCAGCATCAAGCCGCACACGAAGTTCAAGGCCCAAGTCTATGTCCTTTCCAAGGAAGAGGGCGGCCGCCACACTCCCTTCTTCAACGGCTACCGCCCGCAGTTCTACATCCGAACAACCGACGTCACCGGCACGATCCATCTGCCCGAAGGCGTCGAGATGACGATGCCCGGCGACAACGTCGAAATGACGATCACCCTCATCACGCCGGTGGCGATCGAAGAAGGCCTGCGCTTCGCTATCCGCGAAGGCGGACGCACCGTCGGCGCCGGCTCGGTGACGCAGATCCTCGAATAACGGCACGCACCGGTGGCCCGCTCCCCGCAGGGCGGGCCACGGGTCTGCCGCCTGAAGGGGCGCTATGGCGAAGAAGAAAGGCGAGGCACGGGTGCTGATCACCCTCGCCTGCGTGGAGTGTCGGGAGCGTAATTACCTGACCGAGAAGAACAAGCGCAACGACCCCGATCGGCTAACCTTGCGAAAGTACTGTCCGCGCTGCCGCGGTCATCGCGAGCATCGCGAGACGCGCTAAGCGTCGCCCAGCGCGGGAGGCGTGGCGAGAGGAGTACGCGATGGCACTAAAACAGACGGCCCGTCCCGGTCAGGCCGCGCGGCCAGCGCCGCGTCCGCCGAAACCACCGGTGGCGCGCGGCCACGCCGCTCCCGGTCGTCGCCTCCGCTTCAAAGCGCCAGACTTTCGCTTCGCGCGCGACATCATCGCCGAACTGAAGAAAGTCACGTGGCCCTCGGCGCAGCAAGTGCGCGAGCTGACGATCGTCGTCCTCATCATCTCCTCGGTGGTCGGCGTAATCTTGGGCGGGATCGACTGGGTCTTCTCGAAGTTGGTGGAAGTCCTGCTGCTGCGGCCGATTTTCTAGGTCACCAGCGCCAACTGAGGTAGCTCGCTATGCAGACGCATGACACGCCCACTCCTCCTGCTGACGCCACGCTTCCGCCCCCCGAATCCGAGCAGCCTGCCGCGCCGCGCGGCGAGTGGTACGTCATCCACACCTACTCCGGCTACGAAAACAAAGTCAAACGCAACCTCGAGCACCGCATCGAGTCCATGGATATGCGGGACAAAATCTTCGAGGTGGTCATTCCGACCGAAGACGAGATCGAAGTCAAGGACGGCCAGCGCCGCCAAGTCCAGCGCAAGGTCTATCCTGGCTATGTCCTCGTCAACATGATCATGGATGACGACAGCTGGTATGTCGTTCGGAACACCCCGGGGGTCACCGGCTTCGTCGGCTACGGCAACCGCCCGGTGCCGCTCGAAGATCAGGAAGTGAAGCAGATCCTGCGGCAGATGGCCGCCGAGACCCCGCGGATCAAAATCGGCTTTCAGAAGGGCCAGAGCGTCCGGATCATCGATGGCCCCTTCACCGAATTCGTCGGCACCGTCGACGATATCAACCACGAGAAGGGGAAAGTGCGCGTGCTGGTGTCGTTCTTTGGGCGCGAGACACCAGTCGAGCTCGATTTCTTGCAAGTCGAGAAACTGTAGCGAGGCGTTCGCCCGCCTCTCCCGCCATCGCCCTGCGGTGGCGGAGCAGAGGTCGGCCTCTTCTCAGGAACGCGCGCCCACTGCGCCAGGCGCGGCCGGCCGCACCTCCGGACCTGCGGCGCGTGCCGGGAGTACCGGCCGCACAGCGCGAGGATGACGCTGGGAGTAACAAACTATGGCGAAGAAGGTCAAAGCAGTCGTCAAGCTGCAGATCCCTGCCGGCAAGGCGACCCCGGCGCCGCCCGTCGGACCGGCGTTCGGCCCGCACGGCATCAACATTATGGCGTTCGTGAAGGAATATAACGAGCGCACTGCCTCCCAAGCCGGCATGATCATCCCAGTGGAAGTGACGATCTACGAGGATCGATCGTTCACGTTCATCACCAAGAGCCCGCCCGCCAGCGATCTGCTCAAAAAAGCCGCCGGCATCGAGAAAGGCAGCAAAGCGCCAAATCGCGAGAAAGTCGGCCGCGTCTCGAAGGAGAAGATCCGCGAGATCGCAGAGATAAAGATGAAAGACCTCAATGCCACCTCGATCGAGGCGGCGATGAAGATCATCGAGGGCTCGGCCCGCAGCATGGGGATCGTCGTCGAATAGAGAAGGCTCAGAGGGGGAGTGCGCTCTCGGCACGCCCGTACCCCGGAGGAAATGACAATGCGAAAGCGTGGCAAGCACTATCTGGCAGCGCTCGAAAAGATCGACCCGGCAAAACGGTATGACCCGAGAGAAGCGATCGCGCTCGCCAAGGCGATCCGCTTCGCGAAATTCGATGAAACTGTCGAGCTGCACCTTCGGATGGGGCTCGACCCCCGGCATGCCGATCAGCAGGTGCGCGGTGTTGCGCTCTTGCCCCACGGCCTCGGCAAGCGCGTGCGGGTGCTCGTGTTTACTGGCGACCCCGAAGGCATCCGCAATGCCCAAGAAGCGGGCGCCGATTACGTCGGAAGCGACGACCTGATCCGCCGCATCGAAGAAGGATGGCTCGACTTCGACGCCACGATCGCGACGCCGGAGGTAATGGGCAAAGTGAGCCGGCTCGGCCGCATCCTCGGCCGCCGCGGCCTGATGCCGAACCCTCGCTCCGGCACCGTCGTCCAGCCGGCGGACGTTGGCCGCGCAATCCGCGACGCGCGCAAAGGCCGCGTCGAGTTTCGGCTCGACCGCACCGCGAACATCCATGTGCCGATCGGCAAAGTCTCTTTCGACGACGCAGCATTAGTCGACAATTTGGCGACAATCATCGATGCGATCGTCAAGGCGAAGCCGAGCGGCGCCAAAGGCCAGTACGTCAAGAGCGCAACGCTCACGACGACAATGGGCCCGGGCATTCCGCTCGACCTCAGCTCGACGCTCGCCTTGAAGGCCGCGTAGCATCCGCGCCTCGCCGGAACTGCGGGAAGAGGCGCCACAATCGAACAGCCGAAGACGCAGGCGCGCGCTGCGCTTAATCTCCTGCCGAGGCGCTCGCGACTGGTCCGACGGACCGGCGTGCTCGCGTGGCCTCTGCAGGTGCGGAGGCCACAGCGCTTAATGGGGCAGAGAGAAGGGAGGACCATGCCGACCAAAAAGAAGGTCGAAACCGTTCGCGAGCTGACCGACCTCCTCAGCCGCAGCTCAATCACGGTGCTGACCGACTATCGTGGCCTGTCGGTGGCCGAGCTGAACGCCGTCCGCGCGCGGTTCCGCGACGCGGGAGCGGAGTATCACGTGGTCAAAAATACGCTCGTCCGGCGAGCAGCACATGCGACGGGCTGCGAGGCGGTCGAGCAGTTTCTCGTCGGCCCGACCGCGATCGCCTTCGGCTTCGACGATCCCGTCGCGCTCGCCAAGGCGGTCCAAGACTATCTCCGAGCGACACGGACGGTGCTCACCGTCAAAGGCGCTGTCCTCGACGGCCGGGCGGTCTCCCCGGAGCAGCTCGCCGAAATCGCCGCGCTGCCGCCCAAGATTGAGCTGTTCGCCCGCGTGCTCGGCGCCATTCAAGGGCCTGCCGCGGCGCTGATCGGCGCTGTCCAAGGCGCCCTCGTGCAGTTGCTGCTCACTCTCCAAGGGCGGGTGAAGCAGCTGGAAGATCAAGGAGCAACCCCGGCAAGCGCCGGGCTGGAGGGAACGATGGCGACCAAGATCGACACCCTGATCGAGCAGATCAAGAGCATGACCGTGCTGGAAGCGGCGGAGCTCGCCAAGCGGCTCCAAGAGGAGCTTGGCATCACCGCCGTCGCTGCCGCTCCGGTGGCCGCTGCTGCCGGCGCGCCCGCCGCCGCCGAAGCCGCTGCTCCTGCCGAAGAGAAGACCGAATTCGATGTCATCCTCACGGGATTCGGCGATAAGAAGCTGGAAGTGATCAAAGTGATCCGGGAGATCACCGCCCTGGGGCTGAAGGAAGCGAAGGACTTCGTCGAATCGGCGCCCAAGCCAGTGAAGGAAGGGATTTCCAAGCAAGAAGCCGAAGCTCTCAAGGCGAAGCTCGAGGCCGCCGGCGCGACCGTCCAAATCAAATAACCTTCCCCGTCGACCTGCTCGGGCCAGAACGCTCGAGCAGGTCAGGCCTTCCCCTCGCCGCCTGCCGCTCGACGGCGCGCGGGTTCCTGCTGCTGCCCACGCGCCCTCCTCACCGACCCGGTCAGCGGCACACGCCCAAGAGCGTGGCACGCCGCCCGGCCTGCCATCGGCGCGCCGGTGAGGTTCGCGTTCCTTGCCTGGGCAGTGCGGTCACGGCGCTGCCCGCCAACGCCTCTCTTGCGGCTGCTCCGTGCGTCACGCTGTCGCCGGAATGGACGCGTGATCCTGCTCCAACGCCACCGCTGCGTTCATGGAAGACGGACGGCGCGGACCTGAGCAGCGCCGCTCCACGCCGCCTGCTGCTCCCTCAGAGAAGACTGGCTGCTCCATGCCAGCTGGCGGAGACGCGCGCGGGCGCATGCTGCGGACAGCTATGCTAAACTACAGTTGCCGAAGCATTAGGAAATCGAAATGGATACCAGCGAGCAGGTGAGTGATCTCCTCCTCCTTCTCCCAGAGCTGGTGCGCCGGCTTCGCCCCCGCCCTCCGCGCGACAGCCATCCTCCTTCTCTCTCGCTCGCTCAGATCAAGGCGCTGACCCATCTTGCTCAGCACGGTGAAGAGAAGATGTCGGAACTGGCGCGCGGGCTCGATATCTCGCTGCCGGCCGCGACCGACCTCGTTGACCGGCTCGCGGCGGGCGGTCACGTCGAGCGCGTCCGCGACGAGCGCGACCGTCGGATTGTTCTCGTGCGCCTCTCTCCCCAAGCGCGCGCGCGCATCGAGCCGATCCTCCGCCTGCGCCGCCGCGCCGTCGAGCAGACTCTCGCCGCTCTCGACGACCACGAGCGTGCTGCCTTCATCAAGGGACTGCATCTCCTCGCTCAGAACCTCGCCGCGGAGCTGGGCGAGGCGACGCCGGAGCGCCGCGGCGATGCCTAATGTCCTCGCTGAGCGCGCTGAGCGCGCCGGCCGAGTGCTGCACACCGCCTCTCCTTTCCGCGTCTTGCGCCACCGCAACTTCCGCCTCCTTTGGATCGGCACGCTCGTCTCCAACTCGGGCGACTGGATGGACCAGATTGCGCTCAACTGGCTCGTGCTGACGATGACCGGCTCGCCGGTTTACCTTGGCGTGCTCAACCTCTGCCGGAGCGGGCCGATCCTGCTCTTCACCTTGTTCGGCGGCGCGGCGGCCGATCGCTTCGAGCGCCGCCGGCTGATGATGATCACGCAGTCGGGCGCGATGCTGACCGCCATCGGCCTTGGCGTCGTTGCGCTCGGCCACGGCTCGGTCGGGCTGGTGCTGGCGCTCGCCGCTCTGCGCGGCGTGTTGATGTCGGTCAACCTGCCAGCACGCCAAGCCCTCATCTCAGAGCTTGTCCCGCGCGAGGAGCTCACTGCCGCGATCAGCCTCAACTCCGCTACCCTCAACATCAGCCGCGTCCTCGGCCCTTCTCTGGGCGGCGTTCTGATCGCGACCATCGGCATCGCCGGCGCGTTCTTTCTCAATGCGGCCACCTTCATCGCCGTTCTCTACGGTCTCTACGAGATGCGCGGCCTCGCTCGCCCCGCGCAGCGCGAGGAGCCCGTCCTCCGCAGTGTGCTCGAGGGGCTGGCGTTCATTCGGCAGGACCGCATTCTCCGCTCGCTGCTCGTTGTCGCGCTCGCGCCGCTGGCGCTGGGCATGTCGTATCAGCCGATGCTCGCCGTCTTCGCCAAGGAGGTGCTGGACGTCGGCTCGGTTGGGCTCGGCGTGATGATGTCGGCTGCCGGCCTCGGCGCGGTCGTCGGCGCGCTCGGCGTCGGCACCATTGCCGGCGGGATCCGGCGCGGCCGGCTGATGTTCGCCGGCATGGCGCTGTTCGGCGTCGCGCTGGTCGTCTTCGCCTTGTCGAGCGCGCTCTGGCTCTCGGCGCTGGCGCTGCTGGCGGTCGGGATTGGCAGCGCCGTCTATCAGGCGCTGAACAACACCCTCATTCAGGTTCACGCGCCCGACGCCCTGCGCGGCCGGGTCATGAGCATGCTCTTTCTCACTCGCGGCCTTGTGCCGCTTGGGGCGATGCTGGCAGGCGTTGGCGCCGCGACGATCGGTGCGCCGACGACGATGGCGCTCTTCGGTGCCCTCATTGTCGTTCTGACGGCGGTCGCCCTCCTTGCGGGAACCCCGGTGCGAGAGCTGCCGTGACGATCCGTGCCGCGCCAGCCTCGGCGAGCACACCCCGTCGCACCGGCTTTTCCGCCCTGCGGCACCGCAACTATCGCCTCCTCTGGAGCGGCATGCTCGCGACCAGCACCACGATGTGGATGGAGCAGCTCGCCTACGGCTGGCTGGTGCTCGAGTTGACTAACTCGCCGTTTCTCCTCGGCTTCGTCAGCTTCTGCCGCACGGTTCCTACTATCCTGTTCTCCATCTGGGGCGGCGTTCTCGCTGACCGCCTCGACCGTAAGCGGCTGCTCCTGCTCTGTCAAACGCTGACCTGGGCGACCATCACGGCGCTGGCGCTGCTGACGACCCTGCGCCTCGTTGAGGTGTGGCACGTCTTCCTCGCGGCTTTCCTCGCCGGCACCGCCCAGTCGTTCAACCTCCCCACCCGCCAGTCGATCATCAACGACGCGGTCGGGAAGGAGGACCTGCCCAACGCCATCGCTCTCAATTCCCTCTCATTCAACGTCTCCAAGGTGATTGGGCCGAGCATCGCCGGCATCATCGTCGGCGCAGCAGGCACGGCTGCCGTCTTCTGGACGGAGAGCGCGATTATGCTGTTCGCCCTCGTCACGACCCTGTTCCTTGCTCTTCCGCCGCGTCCCTTCGAGCCGTCCGATCAGTCGCCGCTGCGCGACCTCGCCGACGGCTTCCGCTATGTCCGTCACGACGCCCTCATTCTCGGGCTGCTGCTCGCCGCTGCCGCGCCGGTCCTGCTCGCCTGGCCGTATCAGATGCTGCTGCCAGTGCTTGCTCGCGATGCGATCGGAACCGGACCAGAGGGGCTCGGCATCCTGATGTCGGCCTCGGGCATCGGCGCCATTGTCACCATCTCGCTGATGGTGTTCCTCGGCCAGCGCGGACAGCGGCAGCGCGTTCAGTTCGTGGCGATGGTCGCCTTCGGCGTCTTTCTGATGCTCTTTTCGCAGTCCACCCACCTCTGGCTGAGCGTGATTATTATCGCGTTCATCACCGGCAGCAGCATCCTCTACAACATCCTGAATCAGACAGCGCTCCAGACCTCCGTGCCCGACCGCATCCGCGGCCGCGTGATGGGGATCTATATGCTGGTGATGGGACTGAACCCGCTTGGCGCCCTGCTCTTCGGAGCGCTCGCCGATGCGGTCGGTGTCCAGCCGACGGTGCTGCTGATGGGGGCGCTCACCGTTCTTGCCGCTGTGCTGCTGTTCTGGTGGCACCCCGCGCTTCGGCGAGCAGAAGCGTAGCGGGAACGATCACCGGGCTGGCTGGTTCGACCGTGACCCCAACGCAATCTCCGGCCCGCGCGCACGCTGGGGCGACGGCGATGAGCGAAGGCAGTCGGCCGGCTGTCAACCAGGCGAAGCTGGGCGCTCCCGGAAAACGGGTCGCCGCAACGCGGAAAGACACATTGGTCGAAGCAGCGGATTAGGCTGCCGTGCGCGCCAGTAGCTCTCTAGCGCGGGAGCGCACGCTCGGCGCCGGGTCGTGCTCGGCGAGCGCGCCGACGGCGGCGAGGAAGGGGGCGCGTGCCGCGGCTGGCCAGCGTTCGAGCACCGCGAGCGCCTTGGTGCGCGTTGTGACAGGTCCCGCAAGCGCCAAGGTGAGAAGCGGACCGCCCGCGGCCGGGAAGCGCGCCGCGATGTCGAGCGCCACAGTCAGCGCGTGGGCGATCTCCCATGGCGTCGTCTCGCCGGCCGGCTGGAGTCGGCCAGCAGCAGCGGCGACAAAGCGCGCGGCATCGTCCTCGGCGATCTGGTCGCCGAGCGCTCTCAGGAGCCCGGCGAGCTCATCCGGCTCGGCGAGAGCAAGCCAGCGGAAACATTCCTCGACGGTCGGCCGGCCGATCGCCCGCGCCGCTGTCAGCGCGTCTCGCCGCGCTGCGGGGGTTGCCGCCTCAGCGATCGCGCGCTCAGCGACTGCCGCCCAGCCCGGGTCACTCAGGCGCGACTGGACCGTCGCCAGCAGGGCGGGCCGCTGCCCCTCGTCGACAATGCCCGGCTCAGCGAGCGCGGCGCGGAACAGTTCGAGCCGCAGCAGCTGGGTCAGGTCGCGCCGTTCCGCGGTGAGGGCAAGGTAGCGTTCGAGGGTCACCGCGGCATCCTCGTACTGGGCGAGCGTACCATCCGGTCCGCCGACGACAGCATCATGCGCGAGCGCGGCGAGGAGCGCGCCGGCGCCGTCAACGATGGTCGGGTCGGGCGCGGTCGCGAGGATCTCCGCCAGCCGCGCCGCGCGGGCGATCGTAAGCGCGCTGTAGCCCTCATAGCCGGGCGCGAGACCGCTCGTCACCAGCAGCCGGCGCATCGCCGGGGTCGGCGCGCTGGCCAGCAGTTCGACGAGTTCAACCTTGGCGAGCCCCTCCAGCTGAGGCAGGAGACGGCGGCCTGCTTCGTCGAGGCTGCCCAGCGCGGTCGCGAGGCCGCTTACGGCGATCCGGGTGAACGCCGGGTCGCGAGCAAACCGCTCGAAGATCGGCACGTCCGCCGGCTGTCCAAAGAGCGTCAGCAGCGCGAGCGCGTACTTCGCCGTCCCGATATGCTCGGTCGCGACGAGCAGCGCGCGCGCCTGGTCGTAGAGCGTCTCGGCGTTCTTGCCTCGGCTCTCCGCCAGCACCGCCTCGAGCGCTTGCCGAATGGCGACGCCGCGCTCGTCGGCGGCGAAGGCGGCGTCGGCACGAAGACGAGCGGCGTCGGAGCGGTCGGTGACGAGCGCGCGGGCGGCCGAGAGGATCTGGGGCACCTCAGCGGGCGGCGCGTCCGGATCAGGCTCGGGGACGGGACGGCCGGCCAGCACCGCCGCATAGACCGAGGCCGGGTTGGCCGGCGGCGGCGGCGCGCTCGGGGCGCTCCCGCCGGTGATGCGGGCATAGCGACGCCGGACCGCCGGCCAGCGCGAGCCGGCGATGAGCAGAACGAGCGAGACGCCATGGACGACGCCGGCGGCGAGGGCAAGACCGGGCGTCGCCGGGCTGTAGAGAACGGCAAAGTCGCTGCCGGCGAGTTCGCCGAGATTGGCCAGCGTTAGGAGCGGGTAGAAGACGAGGATCTGCAGCAGCTGCAGCATGCCGAACACGAGGATGAGCTGATTGATCGCCGGGCGGATGGGCCAGCGCAGCCCGACCGCGATCGCTCCCCAGCCGAGCGTCAACGTAACGAGCGGGCCCGCCGCCGCGATCAGCCACTGCTCGCTCGGCGTCACGCGCCCGGCGTAGGCCGTGTAGCCCCAGTAGAGGAAGAAGCCGATGCCGCGCAGCTGCGCTCCCGTCAGAAGGACCGCAGCGGCATGGCCGAGCTCGTGCAGATAGACCGCCGGCGGCGTCAGGAGCAGGAACGCCGTCAGGCTAGCGAGGCTGCGCGCCCCCGGCGTCGGCTCCTCAGCCAGCAGCCCCCGCCAGCCGCGGGCAAGCTGGATCAGCGTGTAGAGCGCCGCGCCGGCATAGAGGAGCGAAAGGAGACCGAAATCCACAGCCAAAGTCTACGCGGTTTCGCTGCCGGGCAGGAGAAAGGCGCCATTACGACAGCTTCTCGACCGTATCGAAGGTCGGCTGGAAGTTGATGCGCTGGCGGAGCCCGCGGATCGTGCGGCGGTAGGCGTAAGGCGCTTTTTCGTGATAAAGCGCAAAGACGGGGACCTCGGTAGCAGCGATCTCCTGCAGCCGCTCATAGATCGCGAACCGGCGGCGCGGGTCGCGCTCCTGCCGTCCCGCTTCGACGAGCTGGTCGACTTCGTCATTGCGGTAGCCGCCGCGGCTCGTCGTATTCGCGCCGCCGCGCGAGTACATGAAGTTGCCCATGATGAAATCGGGGTCGCCGTTCGCCCAGCCCAGCTGCCCGAAGCGGAGCGCCCACTCTCCCCGATTGACGACGTCGGTCAGGGCGGCGGTTTCGAGCTGCTGCAGCCGGAGGTCGATGCCGAGCGGCCGAACGACGACCTGCAGATAGGCCGCGATCTCCTTGTACGGCCGCGCCTGGCCGGCGCCATCCGTGTAGGGGAGCAGCGCCTCGACGCGGCGATCCCCGAGCGCGGCTCGGGCAAGCCGCGCCGCCTCGGCAGGATCGTAGCGGGGCGTGCCCTTCGGCGAGAACCAGCGGGCGGAAAACGGCGAAAGCAAGCTCCGTCCCGGCTCGCCGAACCCCCGCACAATCTCCTTCGTCACTTCTTCCCGGTTGAGCGCGAACGCCACCGCTTGGCGGAGCCGAACGTCATTGAATGGCGGCTGCCCGCAGTTGAAGAAGAGATACTGGGTGATCGAGATCGGGTCTGACCCGACAATGATGTCCGGCTCGTTCCGCAGCTGCTCGGCCTGTGCCGGCAGGATCGCTCCCAGTTCCACGAGCGCGTCCACCTCGCCTGCCCGCAGCGCCGAGACGCGCGTGTTCGGGTCGGGAAGGACGCGCGCTTCGATGCGGCGGACGCGGGCGCGCGGACCCCAGTAGCGGTCGTTCCGCTCCAGAATGGCAAATTGGCCGCGCTCCCACTGTTTCAGGATGAAGGGCCCGGTCGCGGCCGGGATATCGAGGAAGTCGCCGTTCGGCGCGAACGAGGCGGGCGAGAACATTGCCGAGAAGAAGTTCGACATCGTCGCCTCGAGGAGCGGATACGGCCGCTCATGGACGATCTCGAAGGTGTACTCATCGATCGGCCGGAGCTCGGCCACCGGACCGTAGGCGACCGGGGCGTTCATCGCGGTGTAGGGCGACGTTCGCGGGGAAATCTGGAAATTGCGCTCGATATTGCGGATCGCGGCGGCAGCGTTGAACGGCTGCCCGTCGGTGAAGGTGACCCCGCGTCGGAGGGTGAAGGTCCAGCGCAGGCCATCGTCCGAGAGCTGCCAGCGCTCGGCCAGCCACGGGACCGGCTCCAGCCCATCGCCAAGCCGGATCAGCGGCTCGTGGACCATCAGCGAGGTGTGCGTGAAGTAGGGGTCTTGGGGCCCATTGGCGAGGTCGCGCGACAGCCCGACCCGAAGAGTCGCCTCGAGGTCGGGCTGCGGCGCGACCGTCGCGGAGCCGGTCTCTTGGAGGCGGCACCCGACGAGGGTGCCGAGGGCGCCAAACGCAATCCCGCCCAGTACTGTCCGGCGGGAGATCGTGCGGGTCATCGTCTCGCTCCTTTCTTCTCCGAGCCGTTCGCGCGCCAAGCACGGAACTCCGGGTGATGCAGCACGGCCGACGCGAAGCGCTCCAAGTACATCAGGGTCTCCTCGGCGCTCAGCGCGCCGTTGCCGTTGAACACGAAGCGAAAATGGTCGGCTCCCTGCTCGGCGATCAGCTGCTCGAGTGCGCGCCGGCAGCCCGCGCCGTCGCCGATGATCGCCTGCTCGGCGCAAAACTCCGCAAAGGGGCGCTCGCGGAACGGCTGCCCGCGCTCGCGCGCCAAGGCGCGCCGGCGGTCTTGGACCGCCTGCCAGAGCCGGACCGCGAGGTCCTTCGCTTCCGCCGGTGTCCGCCCGATGCAGACATAGCGGCTGAAGGAGACGCGCCGCGGCCCCTCCACGCCGAGCGCTTGCCGCGCCTTCTCGAGGAGCGCAAGCTGCCGCTGCTCTGGCGGCTCGAGGCTGAGGAGAAGCCGGTAGCCGCGGGCCGCCGCAAATGCGATCGTTTCGTAGGAGGCGCCCGCGACGAAGATCGGCAGCGGCTGGGCCGGCCGCAGGGTCACGGGCAGGTCGGCGAAGCGCCAGCAGGCGCCCTCGGCGCTGACGGCGGGCGAGCTCCACGCCTTGAGCAGGAGGTCATGCGCCTCGAAAAAGGCGGCGCGGCGCAGGTCGTCCGGAACGGCGCGGCTCAGGCCGGGGCTGGAGCCGCGGCCGATCCCGACATCGAGCCGGCCGCTCCCAAGCTCGTCCAACTGGGCCAGCGCTTCGGCAAGGAGGACAGGGTGATACAGCGGCAGGACGACGACCGAAAGCCCGACCCGGATCGTGCTTGTCCGCGCCAGGGAGGCAGCGGCAAGCAGCAGGGCAGAGGGCGCGCCGCTGAGCCCCTCCGAAAAGTGCTGCTCATTGAACCAGACCGAATCGAATCCCAGCTGCTCTGCTGCCTGCACCAGCGACAGCAGCGGCTCAGGATGGCGGATGCCGCGCTGCAGTCCCGCGACCCCGAGATGCACCATCAGTGCGTCCTCCACCGCGGGTCGAGCCGGTCCTGAATGGCATCGCCGACAAGATTGGCGAGGACGGCAAAGCCGACAATGCACACTCCCGGAGCGAGCATCAGCCACGGCGCGGCGCCGAGGTAGGCGCGGCTCTCCGCAAGCATCGTCCCCCAGTCTGCCGAGGGCGGCTGCGTTCCAAGCCCCAGAAAGCTCAGCGCCGAAACAGTGAGCAGCGCTTGGCCGAGGTTGAGACTGGCGAGCACAACAACGGTCGGCACTGTTGCCGGCAGCAGATGGTGGCGCGCGATCCGCCATGGGGTCGCCCCGATTGCGGTGGCCGCCTCGATGAACTGGCTGGCGCGGACGCTCGCTGTCACGCTGCGGACGATCCGTGCTTCTTCGGCCCAGCCTGCGCCGATCAGGGCGATGACGACGGCAAGCCGCCCCGTTCCGAGCGTGCCGAGGATCGCCAAGGCGACGAGAAGGCCCGGCAACGCCAGCAGCATGTCCAACAGCGCGCAGACGAAACGATCGACCGCGCCGCCGCGCGCCCCGGCGAGTATCCCGACCGCAGCGGCAAGCGCCATCGAGCCGCTGACGGCGAGCAGCGCCGTCAGCAGGGCCGCCTGCCCGCCGTGGAGGAGACGGCTGAGGACATCGCGGCCGAGCTGGTCGGTGCCGAGCAGCGCCTCCGGCCCCGGCGGGAGAAGCCGGCGGCCGAGCGCGATCTCGTTGGGGTCGGCGGGCGCAAGCGCGGGCGCAAGGAGCATGAGTGTCAGGCTGGCCCCAAACAGGAGGACGGGCGCCCACGCGCGCGTGGCGCGCACGGCGCGCGCGCGAAGGAGAGGAGGAGCGACGGTCATCGCGCCCTCCATCCGCCGAGCGCGACCCGCGGGTCGACCACGCTCGTCACCACGTCTGTCACGAAGTTCGCCGCGATCACCATCGAGCCGGTGAGGAGGACATAGCCCGCGATCACGGGCACATCGCGGCCCGAGATGGCCGTAATCACCGCTGTCGCCATGCCCGGCCAAGCGAAAATCGTCTCGACGATGACCGTGCCGGCGAGGATATTGCCGAACCGGACGCCGACAGAGGCGATCAGCGGCGCGGCGGCGGCGCGCAGGACATGCTGGATGGCGACCGTCCGTTCGGGGAGCCCCTTGGCGCGCGCGGTCCGCACGAAGTCTTCGGCCAGCACGCTCCGGACCGCGGAGCGCGTTAGGCGGAGCGTTGCGGCAGCAGGGACGACCGACAGCGCCGCCACGGGGAGGATGAAATGCTGCCACGCGCCGTACCCGGCGACCGGCAGCAGACGCAGGCGCTCGGCGACGACAACACTCAGCCCGATCGCCAGCAGGAAGGACGGCAGCCCGGCGGCAAGAACGATCGCGCCGCGCACGCCGAGGTCGACCGTCGCCGACCTGCTGAAAGTGACGGCGAGCCCAAGGCCGAGGCCGACGACCGTCGAGACGACCAGCGTCGCGAGGCCGAGTTGAACCGTCGGCCAGATCCGCTCGCCGAGGATGGCCAGCACCGGCCGGCGGCTCAGGATCGACCGGCCGAGGTCGCCCTGGATGACCCGCCCGAGCCAACGGACATATTGAACGGGAAGCGGCGCGTCAAGCCCGAGCTGCCGCCGATACTCGGCCAGCAGCTCCGGGGTCGGTGTCTGACCGTCCTGCTCGAGCGCGATCAGGGCGGGGTCGCCCCGCGCAGCGCTCACCAGCAGGAAGGCGGTGATGGTAATGACGAAGAGAGTAGTGAGAGCGAATATCGCTCGCTGCGCGAGATACCGAATGGCCATCACTGGCCATCCCGCGCGGGGCCCGCCAAGCACGCGCCGACGGGGGGACAGGTGCTGCCCATCGCTGGTCCCCCAGAAGCAGAATCGCTCGCCGTGGGACCTCCCGACCGCCGCGCTGCTCGGCACAGGGTCAGGTCGAGTGGGCGAGGCGACCGGACTCCAGCCTCACGGGCTGATTACCGTTGCGGCACAGTGCCGGAATTGCACCGGACTTCGCTCGCTGCCCCTCTCAGGGCAATCCCACCCGAGCGTGGGCAGGACTGTAGCAGGGAGGATGTCGGCAGATCAAGGGCGGGGACGGCGGCTGCGCCGCAGGATCAGGCAGAGAACCCGCCCGTCTCGGCACAGGCGCGCCGGGCCGCGTCCCTTCCGCGGAGGCGCTCCGCTGCCGAGCCTCGCCACGCGCCAGAACGCGAGACCGTCCTCTTCGCGCGCGAGCGGCCAAGAAGCTGGGCGCAGCGATCGGCTGTGATCCGTCTTGAGCGACGACTGCACTATGCCCCGATCTACCTTCCCGGCGGTTAGGGCGCAAGAGTGCGCGAGGCGAGGTCGGACAGCGCGATCAGCGGATTGGCGAGGAGAAAGACGACCACGACGCCGATCGAGGCGAGGGCGACCGCGGCGACCGTCGGCGCGGCGGCCGTCACCGCCGTCTCTTCGTCGGCGGGCAGCAAGTACATCGCCCGGACGATGCGCAGGTAGTAGTAGGCGGAAACGGCGCTGTTCAGCACGGCGATCACGACCGCCCACGCCAGCCCCACTTGGACCGCCGCGCTGAAGAGGTAGAACTTGGCGAAGAAGCCGGCGGCAGGCGGCAGGCCGGTGAGCGAGATCAGGCAGAGCGTCAGCGCCGCCGCGAGGAACGGCGCCCGCTTCGCCATGCCGTTGTAGGCGCTGATCTCGTCGCTGTTGAGCCGGTTCGAGATCGCGATCACGGCTGCGAAGGCGCCGAGGTTGGTGATCGCATACGCAAGCAGGTAGAAGATGACGGCCGAACGGCCGAACTCGGTCTGCACCGCCAGCCCGAGCAGGACGTAGCCGGCTTGGGCGATCGAGCTGTAGGCGAGCATCCGCTTGATATTCGATTGGACCAGCGCCGCGATATTGCCGAAGGTCATCGTCAGAACCGCCAGCGCCACCCAGAGGACGCTCCAGTCGACCGGGAAGTCCGGCGGCAGCGCCAGCCAGAAGAAGCGGAGGATCGCCGCGAAGGCCGCCGCCTTGCTCCCCACCGACAGCAGGGCGGTAATCGGCGTCGGCGCGCCCTCGTAGACGTCGGGCGTCCACATCTGGAACGGCACCGCCGACACTTTGAAGCCGAAGCCGGCGACAACCAGCGAGAGCGCCAGCAGCAGGACGCCTCGGTCGGGGGAATGCGTCACGCTCAGCTCGCGCGCCATCGCCGCGTACGTCGTCTGGCCGGTCAGCCCGTAGAACAGCGCCATGCCGTAGAGCAGGATCGCCGACGACAGCGCGCCGAGCAGGAGGTATTTCATGCTCGCTTCGGTCGACTTCTGGTCCTTCAGGAAGCCGGCAAGGGCGTAGAACGAGATGCTCATCAGCTCGATCGCGATGTAGGTCGTCATCAGCTCGGTCGCGCTCGAGAGGAGCATCATCCCGGCGACTGCCATCAGGATGAGCGAGAAGAACTCGCCGCGGTAGCGCGGAAAGCGGTCGGCATATTCCACTGCCGCGAGCAGCCCGAGAGCGGCGATGCCGAGGAAGAACAGCTTGAAGAACAGGCTGTACGGGTCGACCGCGACAGCATCGAGCAACGAGCCCCGCTGCGTCCAGAGGGCGAGCGTGAAGCCGAGCGGCGCCAGCAGTCCGACGAGCGAAATCGTCGCCAGCGTCGTCTTGTTGCGGACGACGAGGTCCAGCATCAGGACGACCATCGCCAGCGTGATCAGCGAAGCTTCGGGCGCGATGAACAGCAGGTTCATAGCAGCATCATCCGCCGAGCCGAGCAAGGATCGGCTGCAAGCCAGATTCAAAGACGCGGGTCAGCACTGTCGGGTAAACGCCGACGAGCACGATGATGGCAACGAGCGAGAAGAGCGGCACCATGTCGATCGGGTCGGCGTCGGTGAGATGGGCCCACCGCGGATTGAGCGGCCCGAAGAAAACGCGCCGGTACATGAACAGGATGTAGCCCGTGGCGAGCAGAACGCCGAAGGCGCCGAGCACGGCCGCCCACGCATAGGCTTGATAGGAGCCGAAGAAGATCAGGATTTCGGCGACGAAACCGGCGAGCGACGGCAGGCCGAGCGAAGCGAGCCCCGCGATCAGGAACACTGTCGCCAAGACCGGCATCCGCGCCGCGATCCCGCCGAAATCGGCGATCTGGCGCGTGTGCGCTTTGTGGTAGACCACGCCGACCGCCGCGAAGAGGAGGCCGGTGATCGTCCCGTGGGTGAACATCTGGAGCGCGGCTCCGTTCAGGCCGAGCATATTCAGCCCGGTGACGCCGCCCGCCACGCCAAGCAGAACATAGCCCATATGCGACACCGACGAGTAGGCGACGAGCCGCTTCATGTCGGGCTGCATGATCGTGACGAGCGCGCCGTAGAGGATGCTGATAACGGCGAGGGTGACGAGGAGCGGCGCGTACGCCTGCATCTGCTCGGGGAAGATCGTCAGCAGCACGCGGAAGATGCCGTAGGCACCCATCTTCAGCAGGACGCCGGCAAGCAGCACCGAGATCGCGGTCGGCGCGTCGCCGTGGGCATCCGGCAGCCAGGTGTGGAGCGGCCAGACCGGCAGCTTCACCGCAAACGCGATCAGGATGAAGAAGAACATTAGGGTCTTCAGCGGCGCAGCGTAGCTCTGGTTGGCAAGCGCAAAGATATCGAACGTCGCCTGAGCCGAGTTGAAGTACAGCAGGAGGATGCCGACGAGCATGAACGCCGAGCCGGCGAGGGTGTAGATCAGGAACTTCATGGCAGCGTACATCCGCCGGCCGCTGCCCCAGATGCCGATCAGGAGATACATCGGGATCAGCTCGACTTCCCAGAACAGGAAGAAGAGGAAGAAGTCGAGCGCCATGAAGACGCCGAACACCCCGGTCTGCAGCAGGAGCAGCAGGATGTGATATTCGCGGACGCGGGTGTCGATGGCGTTCCAAGAGATGAAGACGGCGAGGAACGAGAGCAGCGCGGTCAGCAGCACGAGGGGGGTCGAGAGGCCGTCGACGCCGAGGTAGTAGTCGACATTGAACTGCGGCGAGGTGGGAATGCGGATCCAGGGCAGCCGCTCGACGAACTGGAGACCGCCTCGGTTCAGGTCGTAGGCGAAAAAGAGATAGCCTGAAAGCGCGAGCGCAAGCCCGGTGACGACGGCAGTAACAATCCGCACCAGCCGGTCGTTCCCGCGCGGAAGAGCGAGCAGGATCAGCGCGCCAACCACCGGCAGGAAGAGGAGAACGCTCAGCAGTCCCACGCTACCTCCCGATCAGCCCGCCGGTCCAGACGAGGGACACGACGAAGAGCAGCACTGCGCCGAGCGCGAGGAAGATGCCGTAGTACTGCA
Organism: Dehalococcoidia bacterium; assembly: GCA_025054935.1. Lineage (NCBI taxonomy): Bacteria > Bacillati > Chloroflexota > Dehalococcoidia > Dehalococcoidia bacterium. The sequence continues at coordinate 44,035 of JANWZD010000012.1, forward strand.
CGCGGCCGGTCTGCCAGCGGCGGAACCCCTCGCTCAAGACGCTGAAGAGCGTCCCTAGGCCGTTGACGACCCCGTCGACGATGTTCGTGTCGAACCAGCCGAGCGCCCGCGAACCGCGCAGGAACAGGAGGTTGATCGCGCCGTCATACAGTTCGTCGAGGTAATACTTGCGCTCCAGCAGCGTCGTCACCGGCCCGAAGGCGCGAGCGACTGCCGCGGCACGGCCGGGCACGGCGTAGAGGAACCAGCCCGCTGCCAGCCCTGCGAGCGCGACCGCGGTCGAAAGCGCCGCGATCGTCAGGTTGATCGGCGGCGCTGCGCCGTGAACGCCGGGCACGTTGTGCAGGTAGTGATGAAACCCGCCGCCGAGCGCCCAGAAGCCAGCGACGGTCGCCGGCACCATCAGCACCATCAGCGGGAGCGTCATCACCCACGGCGATTCGTGCGGCGTCGCGCCGTGGTGGGCCGGCGCCGGCATCCCCGGCACGAGCGCAGGATGGGCGTCATGGCCATGCTGCTCCGCCGAGCGGTGGTCGCTGCTCCCGTGCTCCGCGTGGCTGGCAGCGCCCCGGTGAGCGCCGAAGAAGGTGAGCATCAGCAGCCGCATGATGTAGAACGCCGTGAGGAAAGCGGTGACCTCGGCGATCACGAACAGGATGACGTTCCCGTGAATGAGCGACTCGGCGATGATCTCGTCCTTGCTCCAGAAGCCGGCGAAGGGGAAGACGCCGGCGAGCGCGAGCGCGCCGACGACGAAGGCAGCGAAGGTGACCGGCATGAAGCGCCTCAGGCCGCCCATCTCGCGCATGTCCTGCGTTCCCGCGCCGTGGATAACCGAGCCGGCAGCGAGGAAGAGCAGCGCCTTGAAGAAAGCGTGGGTGAACAGGTGGAAGATGCCGGAAACGAGCGAGCCGACGCCGAGGCCGAGCATCATGTAGCCGAGCTGGGAGATTGTCGAGTAGGCGAGCACCTTCTTGATGTCGGTCTGAACGAGCGCGATCGTCGCCGCGAAAAGGGCGGTGACCGCGCCGATCCAGGCGACGATGGTGAGCGCCGCCGGGACACCCGCTACTCCCGTTGCAGCTTCGAAGAGGGGGAAGGTTCGGGCGACGAGGTAGACGCCCGCGGCGACCATCGTCGCGGCGTGGATGAGCGCCGAGACCGGCGTCGGACCTTCCATTGCGTCCGGCAGCCAGACATGGAGCGGGAACTGCGCCGACTTGCCGATGGCGCCGGCAAACAGACCGAGGGCGGCGATGAGCAACGCCCCGGCCGCGATCTCCTTCGCCTCAGCGGCGGCGATTAGCCGCGGGATATCGGTTGTGCCGGCGGCGACGAAGAGCGCCATCAGGGCGATTGCGAAGCCGAAGTCGCCGATGCGGGTGGTGATGAACGCTTTCTTGGCCGCCTCAGCAGCCGACGGCTTGGCGTACCAGAAACCGACGAGCAGGAACGACGACAGGCCGACCAGTTCCCAGCCGACATAGACGAGGACCAGGTCCTGCGCCAACACCAAGCCGAGCATCGACACCGAGAAGAGCGAGAGGTAGGCGAAATAGCGGCTGTAGCCGGGGTCGCCGGCCATGTAGCCGATCGAGAAGAGGTGAACGAGGAAGCTGACGCCGGTGACAACGACGAGCATCACCGCTGTCAGGGCATCGATCTGGATCGAAAAGGGGAAAGAAACTTGGCCGACCTGAATGAACGGGATGGCGGCACGGAACGGCTCGCTGCGCGTGAAGAGGGCGAAGAAGAACGGCAGCGAGAGCAGAAACGCCGCACCGACCGCGAAGGTCGAGACGTAAGCGGCAATCGCCCGGCCCCGCAGGACGAGAGCGTTCAGCAAGAACGCCAAAAGCGGCAGGAAGAGGATCAGCCACGCTAGGTCGGCAGTCACGGTCATCGCTCCTCGCTCCACGGCGGTCGGGCTGCGGGCAAGGCGGCAGGGAGCTGGGACGGGAAAGGACGTCGGGTCATCAGGTGTTCCTGAGCGCTTCTTCGGCGACGTGGTCTTTGCCGAGCGGCACGAGCACAACATAGCGGGCAGCCTCGCCCCGCTGGCGTTCTTGGGGGTGGGGCCAGGCCATCGCCGGCACGCCGCCCGCCTCGAACAGCTCGCGCCACATCTGCGCCATCTTCTTGTTCGGGACTATCCGCGCGACGATGTACACCGCATCACCACTTCAGCAGATTCAGCCGGTCGGGGTCGATCGTCTCGCGCCGGCGGTAGATCGCGAGGATAATGCCGAGCCCGAGCGCCGCTTCGGCGGCGGCGACGGTCAGGATGAAGATCGCGAACGCCTGCCCGGTCAGGGGGACCGGCTGGCCGGCAACCGTCGAGACGGGGCCGAAGCGCGAGAAGGCGACCAAGGCGACGTTCACGGCGTTGAACATCAGCTCGATGCCCATCAGAATGGCGACCGCATTGCGCTTGGCGAGCGCGCCGTACAGCCCGATGCAAAAGAGCATCGCGCTGACGACTAGGAAATGGTTCAGCGTTACCGGCATCATCCGCGGTCCTCGCGCGCGATCACGATCGCCCCGATCATCGCCGCCAGCAGGACGACGGCAGCGATCTCAAACACCAAGACGTAGGGGTTGAAGAGCGCCTTCGCAATCAGCATCGTCGTGCTCTCCGGCAGCGCCGCCATCGTCGCGGTGGCGGGAAAGACGCCGGCCGCCAGCACGACCGCCATCACCACAAACAGCGAGAGCGACAGGCCAAGCGCGGGGATCCACTGCCGCCCTTCTTGGTTGCCCGATTGGATCTGATGGGTGAGCATCACGGCGAAGACGATCAAGACCGCGATCGCCCCCGCATACACCATGATCTGAATGCCGAAGAGAAAGTCTGAATTGAGGACGAGATACAGCCCGGCGACGGCGAGGAAGACGACGGTCAGAAAGATCGCCGAGTGAAACAGATTGCGCGAGCCGACGACGCCGACAGCCGCGACGACCGCGACGATCGAGAGCACCCAGAACGCGATCGCGGGAGCAACGTCGGTCATCGCTCCTCCCTCGTCGTGCCGGACGGCAGCAGGTCAGCGAGGCGCGGCAGCGAGGCGAGGGAGGCCGCCTCCTCGTTTGCCCGCGGCGAGGGGGCGACGAGCGGCAGATTGATCCGGTCGGGCAGGTCGGTGGCATATTCCGGCACGCCAAACTCGCTCGGGTCGTTCGGGCCGTCGATCAGCTGCTGCTTGGTGATGTACATCGTCCGCCGGTCGTAGGTCGCCAGCTCATAGCGGCTGCCCATGAAGACGGCGGCGAAGGGACACGCCTCAACGCACAGCCCGCAGTACATGCAGCGCTCGCCGTGGAAGTCGTAGCGGTCGACGACGCGCCGCGAGGGGTCGATCGGGTGCGGATGCGTTTCGATGACGATGACGCCGTGGGGGCAGGCCTTGGCGCACATTGAACAGCCGACGCAGCGATCCTCATACCAGACAAACGACGTGCCGCGGATGCGCCGCGGGATCGGCAGCCGCTCTTCCGGATATTGGACCGTCACTGGTTTGCGGAAGAAGTGCTTCATCGTGACGGCCATCGCTTTCAAGATGCCAAACCCGTTCATGCTGCGCTCCAGTTACGACTGCGCCGAGACCGGCGCTCGGGCTGTCATTGCGGCTTGCGCTGCGAGGCGCCGCGCACGCATATCCTCTGGGCGATTAGCGCGGCGCGGCAAGCGCGAGAGCGCCCAAAGCACGAGCGCGCCGGCAGTCACCCACTGCAGGATGGCGACCGCAAGCAGCGGCACGCCGGGGATGAGCAATCCGAGCGAGGTAATCAGGATGCTCAGCAGCGCCAGCGGCACCAGTACCTTCCAGCCCAGGTTCATCAGCTGGTCGATCCGCAGCCGCGGGAAGGTCGCCCGCATCCAGATGAGCAGGAAGAAGATGAAGTAGCTCTTCAGGATGAACAGCAGCCACGGCGGCAGGACCTGGTCGAGCCAGAACAGCTTCCAGCCGCCGAGAAAGAGCACGTTCAGCATCGCCCCGAAGGCGAGAGCATGCGTGTACTCGGCGGCGTAGAACATGATGAACGCCATGCCGCCGTACTCGGTGTGGTAGCCGGCGACGATCTCGCTCTCCGCTTCGACGATGTCCATCGGCGTCCGGTTCGCTTCGGCGATCGAGGCGACGGTGAAGACGAACAGCGCGAGCGGCAGGATGAGCGCGTAGACGACGGTCTGCTGATTGGCGATTGTGAGCGTGTTCATCGTCCCGGCAATGAGCACCACGCTGATCACCGCCAGCACGAGCGGCACTTCATAGGAGACAAACTGGGCGACAGCGCGCATGGCGCCGAAGAGGGCGAACTTGTTGTTCGACGCCCAGCCGGCCATGAAGGCGGCGAAGGCGGCAAGGGAGGTGATCGCTTGGAAGTAGAGGACGCCGATGTCCATCGAGACAGGCGTCATCGTCGGCCCAAAGGTGAAGACGGCGAAGCCCATGAATGCGGGGATGAAGGCGACGATCGGCCCGAGCATGTAGATCGGCTTGTCGGCGCCGGCCGGGATGACCAGCTCTTTTCCGACCCCTTTGAGCGCATCGGCGATCAGCTGCAATGTGCCGTTCGGCCCGACACGGTTCGGCCCAATCCGGATTTGGAAGCGGCCAAGCAGCCGCCGCTCGCCGAAAACAAGTACGACATTGCTGACAGCGACCCACAAGAAAGCGCCGACAGCGCCGCCGAACCCAAAGAGAAGATAGATCACCCAATCGGGCAAGCCGGTCTGCGCCTGCAGCCAGGCAAGGACCGTCCCCCACATGCTGCTCAAGTTCCAGATGAACTGGTAGTAGAAGGCGACGAAGTCCATCAGCGGTCAACCTCGCCGACGACGATATCGACCGAGCCGAGGATGACGATCATGTCTGCCACTTTCCAGCCGATGCACATTTCGCGGAACGGCGTCAGGTTGATCAGCGACGGGGCGCGAACGTGAAAGCGGTAGGGCGCGGTCGTGCCGTCGGAGACGAGGTAATACCCCAGTTCGCCTTTCGGCCCTTCCACCGCTTGGTACACCTCGCCCTTCGGCGGGCGGAACGTGCCCGAGACAAAGTCGGGGGAGAAGGGATGACGCACATCCCCCTCCGGAAGCCGCTCGAGGCACTGCTCGATGATCCGCAAGCTCTGGCCGACTTCCCAGAAGCGGACCATGAAGCGGTCGTAACAGTCGCCGTTCTGGCCGACGATGACATCGAAGTCGACTTGGTCGTAGTAGAGGTACGGGTTCGCTTTGCGGAGATCCCAAGCGACGCCCGAGCCGCGCAGCATCGGTCCGCTGCAGCCGCAAGCGATTGCCAGCTCCTTCGGCAGGATGCCGACGCCCTTCGTGCGCGTGATCAGCAGGTCACTGTTCGCCAGAAAGTCGTAGTACTCATCGATCCGGCCGGGCATCTCGTCAAGGAACCGCCGAAGGGCAGGGAAGAACTCAGGCGGCACGTCCTGCGCCACCCCGCCGATCCGCATGTAGTTGGTCGTCAGCCGTTGGCCGCAGGTCATCTCGAAGAGGTCGAGGATCTGCTCGCGGTCGCGGCCGATCATGTACATAATCGCGGTGCCCCAGCCGCCGAGGTCTTGGAAGAACGTTGCGGCGGCAAAGAGGTGGCTGGCGATCCGCTGCAACTCGGCGAAGATCATGCGCAGCCACTGGGCGCGCGGGGGCGCTTCGATCCCGGCGAGCTTCTCGACGGCCAGCACGTAGCCGAGCTCGTTGCTCATTGCCGAGAGATAGTCCATTCGGTCGGTGTAGGGGATGCACTGGGTGTAGGTCTTCTCTTCCGCCAGCTTCTCGGTGCCGCGGTGGAGATATCCCATCACGGGCTTCAGGTCGACGATCGTCTCCCCGTCGACGGTCAGCTGCACGCGAAAGACGCCGTGCGTGCTCGGATGCTGCGGTCCGATGTTGACGACAAACGGCTCGGTCTTCAGTGCCATGGTCTGCTCTACTGGGCAAGCGGAAGGAAATCCTTCCGCAAGGGATGGCCGCGAAATTCCTCCCACAGAAAGAGGCGCCGCAGGTCGGGGTGTCCGGCGAAGCGGATGCCGAAGAGATCGTAGATCTCGCGCTCTTGGAACTCGGCGGTCTGCCAGAGGTCGACCAGTGACGGCACGACCGGGTCGTCCCGAGTGTCGGTGCGCACTTTCAGCGCCAGCTCGTGGTTGTGCTGGAGTGAGCGCAGCACATAAACGACCTCGAAGTAATCGTCCTCGATGTAGTCGACCGCAGTCTCCATGACGAGATAATCGAAGGCGAGCGACGGCTCATCACGAAGATACTGACACACCTCGACCAGCGAAGCTGGAGCGAGCCGGACCCCAAACGCATCGACAGCCTGAACCGCGTCGGGAAAGCGCGCTCGGATCAGGGCGGCGACCTCTGTTGGAGGGAGGATGGTCGTCATGCGGTTGCCCGAGCTGACTGGGTGGACCAGTCCTGCACCTGATAGGCAGCGCCGGAGTCAATCCGCTCGCGGCGGACGATGCCCTGCTTCTGGATCTTCTTGTGCAGCAGCAGGATCCCGTAGAGAAGCGCGTCAGGGCGCGGCGGGCAGCCGGGTACATAGACATCGACCGGGATGATCATGTTCACCCCGGGGACGACGCTATAGCTGTTGAAGTAGGGCCCGCCGGCATTGGCGCACGAGCCCATCGAGATCACCCATTTGGGCTCGGGGATCTGGTCGTAGATCCGCCGGATCGGAGCCGCCATCTTCCACGTGACCGTGCCCGAGACGATGATGAGGTCAGCCTGGCGCGCCGAAGGACGGAACGCCTCCATCCCGAAACGCGCGATGTCGTACCGCGCCGTTGTGCTCGCAATCATCTCGATGGCGCAGCAGGCGAGCCCAAACATCAGCGGCCAAGTGGCGGACTTGCGCGCCCAATTCAGCACGAGGTCGACGCGGGTCAGGAAGACATTGCGGCCGATCAGATCCTCGGTCGGAATTTCGTCTGGATACGGCACCCGCGGCGCGCCGTAGAGGATAGGAACCTCGGTTGAGCCGGAATCGTGCAAGACGACGCCCGGCGGTGGCTGGATCAGCCCTTCCCAACGCTCGGTCGTCATCGGCTACCTCCACTCCAAGGCGCGGCGCTTCCACTCATAGGCAAAACCGACCACCAAGATGAGCAGAAAGATCGCCATCGCCACAAACAGCCCAAGGCCAAGCTGGGCGTCGACCGCCTCCCGGAAATACACTGCCCACGAGAAGAAGAAAATAGCCTCCACATCGAAGACGAGAAAGATGAGCGCATATAGATAGTAACGAGTATTGAATTGCACCCAAGTTGCGCCTTCTGTCTCGATGCCACACTCGTAGGCGGTCTCTTTGACCGGGTCTGGCTTCTTCGGCGCAAGGAACCGTTCGGTGACGATGCCGCCCAATGGAAAGAGGATCCCAAAGAAAAGGAAGAACAGTAAGTAGACGTAGTCGCCCACGACGGTCCTCCGAAGGGCGCCCTCGGCTGCCGCAGCGTTCCTGCGCCTGTCCGACCGCGGCGATTATCGCACAGCTCTGAGAAGGCGAGCAAGTGAAAGTTGTAACAAGCGTCCAGCCCGCCGCTGTGCGGCGGCTTCTCGCGGCGGCCGCGCGCCCGTTCGGGGCGCAGCAGATGCGCGGACAGCGCGACCGCGAGCGGCGACTCCCGCTCCAGCGACCCTGACAGCGCAAAGCCGGGGCCCTGCCGTTCCTTGCCGCGAAACGGAGGCGGGCATCCTGAGAGGTGCAGCAGTATCGTTGTTGCGCGGCCCGCAGAGCGCGGCGACCCCGCTTGGGGCAGACGCCTCGACGGTCTGCCTGCCCCGATGAGAACGGGACACCGGCGCCGCCCTCGCTTGGAAGCGGCGCGCCGAGGAGCGGGGTGCCGCTGCTGGGCGCCGGCGACGACCACGAACTGCGTCGCCTCAGCCGCGTTTGGACGAAGGCCAGCGCACGGTCACGACTACTGACTCGGCGTCGGCGACCCAGCGATGCGAGAGACCGGGCGGCCAATGAGCAAAGTCCCCCTCTGCGGCGAGAAGCGCCTCGCCATCGGGAAAGAGGATGCGGAAGCGGCCGCGGACGAGAATGCACAGCGTTGTCGCTTCATCGGCCGACCATTCCTGCCGGGCATCGCCGGCAGCGTGCCGCGCCCACTTCACTTCTACCTCATCGGAGTGAAGCGGTCCTTCAACGAAGTGGCCGACGATCCAGCTTCGATACGGTGCGCCCGCCGCGAACGCGTTGCCCACGGTCACGCGGTCAATCATCGGCCGGTGGCGATGAGGCGTCTCTCGCTGCGGTGGGAAGAGCGCCGGCGCAGCCGGCCGCCGTAGTGGCGTAGGCGGGCAGGGAAGTGCCGCGCGCGGCTGCCGGCGGGGCAATGAATGCCGGGCCGCTCAGGAGGCTGACGTGCTGCAGGGCGCGTCTCTTTGCCGGCATGGAGAGCATATTGTACCGCTCCCATCGCTTGAGTAGGATCTCGCCGCCTCGGCGCGGGGTAGCGGGACGGCCCCGCTCCCGCGAGGCAGTTGGATGGAGCGTGCCTGCCCTGATCTTGGCGGTCGGCCTAAGCGCGGTCGCCATTGTCCCTTTGCTCTCGCCGGGGTTCTTCCACAACCATGCCGGGCTGTTGCCGGCCTATCTCGCGGCACGCCCGCTTGGCTGGGCGACGGCGCTCGGTCTTCCGGCACTTGGCCCACTGCCGCACGCTGCGCTGGCGCTGGTCCAGCTCGTGTCGCCGGAGCCGGCGAGCGCGCTCAAGCTCCTGCACGGCGCCGCGCTCCTCGCCGGGACAGTCGGCGCGTTTGCCGCCGGGGCGGCGCTCTGGCGCCTCGCGCGGCCGACCCGCGCTGCTGACGCTTGGCAGGGCGGCGTGCTCGCGGCCACGCTCTACGCCGCGGTGCCGCTCCGGCTCGCTGCCACCTATGTCCGCGGTGACCTCGGCGAAGCGTTCGCCGGGGCTTTGCTCCCTTGGCTCGCTGCGCTGGCGCTGGGCGGCGCGCCGCCCGCCGCGCTCGCGGGGGGAGCCCTCGCGTTGGCACTCGCCCAGCCGGCGCTGGCTGCTGGGGGCGCGCTCGCCGCGCTCGCGCTGCGGTGGGCGGCCGGCCGGCGCGCCTTCCCCGGGCCTGCAGTCGCGCTCGCGAGCGGGGTCGCCGTCGGCGTTGCGGCGTGGCTGCCGAGTTGGCGCAGCGTAGGCGTGGCGCCTGTTTCGCCCGATTCGGTCCAGCCGGCGCATCTCTTGCTCGCCCGCTGGGGATACGGCACATCGCCGGAGGCAGGGATGCCCATCCAGCTGGGGGTGGTGGCAGTCGGCGGCGGCCTGATCGCCCTCCTTGCCGGTCAATGGCCCGGCCGGCTGAAGGCAGCGCTAGCCGGGATAACCGCCGTCGCGGTCGCGCTCAGCCTCGCGGGACCGCTCTGGTCGCCGCTGGTCGCGTTCGTCGGCCAGCCGTGGCTGCTGCTTGGCCTCGCTGCGCTCACTCTCGTCCTGCTCGCCACGGGCCTGCCGCTGCCCGCAGGACGCGAGGCGGTCGCCAGCGTCATCGCGCTTGCGCTGGTCGCGCTCGTTGCCGTCTTGAACGCGCTTCAGCCGATCCCGCTGGCTGCCCTGTCGCGCGGCGACCCGGTGCTGGCTGTCTTCGGTGACCGGGTCGTCCTGCTCGCCAGCCATCGCGATCCGCCGGCTGCTCCCCGGACGATCACGGTTGATTGGCAGGCGCTCGCCGATGGGGTCGAAGACTATCGGGTCCGACTGCGCCTGCTCGATCGTGACGGCGCGCCGGTCGTCGAACGCGACTTTGTTCCCCTGAACGGCGTCCGTCCAACCGGCGGGTGGGTGAAAGGCGAGGTGATCCGCGACACACTTCCCCTGCCGGGTGGACTTCCCCCGGGCAGCTATCGGGTCGGGATCGGGCTTGTGCGCGCAAACGGCGAACGGCTGCCGGTCCGCGACCAGCAGGGCGGCCGTCCCGCTGACGAAGTGATCCTTGCCGAGGTGACAGCGCCGTGACCGACGTTGAAGCGCTGGCTGCCCACTCTCCCGTCCGGGCGGCCGCGAAGGCGGTGCGCGGGGTGCGCGCGTCGTATCCGGCAGCAGCGCTCCTCCTCTCGCTGATCGCTGGGTGGCCGTTGCTTCATCCCGAATTCCTCGGCGGCGCGCCCGGCGCGCTCCGCAGCCTCGAGCGGCTGCTGACGCTCGAAGCGACCGGCGCGTGGCCGCTTTGGGTCGATGCCGAGGGCCCTCTTCCCGTCGTGCTGGCGTGGGCGCTCGCGAAGGCCGGAGCTGGTCCGCTCATCGCCATCAAGCTGGTTATGGCGATTGCGGTGGTCGGTTCGGCGCTGACGATGTACTGCATCGCTGCCGACCTGTGGGGGCGTCGGGGAGGGCTGCTCGCGGCGCTGCTTTTCGTCTATGCCCCGACGCGGCTGGTCGACCTTTACGTTCGCGGCGCCGTCGCGGAGGCGCTCGCCTGGCTCTCGCCGCCGCTTCTGCTCTGGGCAGGGCGCCGCGCTATCCTCGCCCGTTCTGCTCGATCGGCTGGCGCTGCCGGCGCTGCTGCCGGGGGGGGCGTGCTCTTCCTGCTGCTCACGCACCTCGGCGTCGCTCTGCTTGCGCTTCCGGCGGTCCTGCTGTTCTTCGCCTGGACGCTGCTGACCGCGCGCAGGGGAGAGAAGCGGGGCGCTGCTTGTGGGAGGAGGGCGGTCGCGCTGAGCGGCGCCGCGCTGGCAGGGGCGCTTCTCAGCGCGGCGCTGCTCGCTCATGCCCCGCGCGCCGCTGCCGGCGATCCTGCCGCCTTCATTGTGTTCCCGCATCAACTCCTTTCGCCGCGCTGGGGTATCGGCGCGCCGGCGCCGGGTCCGGATGACGCGATCTCCTTCGATCTTGGGCTTGCACCGACCACGTTGACCCTTGCGGCAGTGGTGCTCGCCTTCTGGCAGCGCGAAGGACGCCATGCTGCCTTGCGGCTGAGCCGGCGCCGGCGTGCCGCGCTCGGGTTCTTCGCGACGCTCGCGCTGATCGCGACGCTGCTTACCTTACCGCCCACCCTGCCCTTCTGGTCGGCGCTGCCTGGCGCGGCGGCGCTCGAACTGCCTTGGCGGCTGCTCGGCGTGGCCGCTCTTGCCCTTGCCGCTGCCGGCGGTGCCTGCGGACTGCTCTCCTTCGGCCGTCCCGCGGGGCAGGTCGCCCTCGTCACCTTCATCGGCGTTGCCATCCTCGCCGTCTTCCCCTATCTCCAGACGCCGGAGGGCATCTTTCGGCCGCCGCCCCCGGGCGCGCCGCTGCGCTGAGCGGACGCTGGCGGCTTTCTATACTCTCGGCGTGCGGGGAAACAGGAAGCTGGACCGCGGGATGCTGGTGGTGGCGGCGCTCTCGCTGGCGGCGTGGGCGCCGCTGCTGACGGACGGCTATTTTCTGAACGCCCACGACGCTGCGCACAGTCTCATCTTTGTCACGCAATTTGAGCAGTCTCTGCGCGACGGGGCGATCCTGCCTCGCTGGGGGCCGGATTTCGCCTTTGGCTACGGCTATCCGCTCTTTGTCGTGTACAACCCGCTCAGCGCTGGGTTGGCCGGCCTGCTCAGCCTCGCCGGCCTAGGCACACTCGGCGGGGTGAAAGCCGTCTATCTCCTCGGCTTTGTCGCAAGCGGCTTGACGATGTATCTCTTCGTCCGCGCACTCTTTGGGAGTGCTGCCGGCGTGCTCGCGGGGGTCCTCTATGTCTACGCTCCCTACCGGTTTGTCGACGTCTACGTGCGGAGCGCTGCCGCCGAGTCGCTCTCCTTCGTCTTTCCGCCGCTCGTGCTGTGGGCCGCGTACCGTCTTGCCCATCCCCGCGGGCCCCGCCTCGGCGTCGTGATTGCCGGCGGTCTTGCCCTCGGAGGGCTTGTCCTCACCCACACGGGGATGACCGCCATGGTCGCGCCGCTCCTTGCCGCTTGGGCGCTCTTCCTCGTTGCGCGGCGCGGCTGCCGGCTGCGCTGCCATCCCGCGTTCGCGCTCCGGTCCGTCGGCGCGACGGTGACCAGCCTTGCGGCGATGGGCGGCGTGGCGCTCGCTGTCTCCGCGGCCTACTGGCTGCCGATGCTCGCGGAGCTGCGCTACACCAAGAGCGATCAATGGACCGGCTATCCCTTCACCGACCATTTTGTCTACCCGTTTCAGCTGCTCTCGCCCGACTGGGGGTATGGCTTCAGCGGGCCGGGACCGCGGGATGAAATGGCATTTCAGCTCGGCATCCTTCTCGTGGTGCTGACACTGCTCGCGATCAGCCGGCTTGGGCAGCGGCGCAGCCGGGGAACGGTGCTGTTCTTCCTCGGGGCGACCGCAGTCGCGCTCGCTCTCCTCTGCCCACCGGCGCTCGTCATCTGGGAGGCGGTGCCCCTTGGCAGCGTGATCCAGTTTCCATGGCGGCTGCTGGGGATCGTGGCGCTAACGACTGCGGTAGTGGGCGGCGCGGCGCTGCCGGCGCTCGCCGACCGGCTCTCGCCGGCGTGGGCCGCGTTCAACCGGAGGCCCGGACTGCTCGCTCCGCTTCTCCTGCTCGCGGTCGTTGCGAGCCAGGCCTATGCAGTGCCGCAAGCAACGCCGGTCACCGCTAACGATGTCGCCCCCGGCGCCGTCGTTGAGTTCGAACTGCGCTGGGAGAACCGCACTGGGGCGACGGCCTTTGCGACCGAGATCCCGACCACCTCTCCTCTCGTCGAGCAGTATCGTGCCGGCCGCCCGCTGCAGAAAGCCGTCGCTGCCGACCCTGAGGCGACGGTCACGATGCTCCATCACGGCGGCAGTTCAGATGTCGTCCGGGTCACTGCGCCGCGTCCGACCGAACTGACCTTCCTCACCTACGACTTTCCCGGCTGGACAGTCTATCTGAACGGGGAGCGCGTTCCTCATCGTCGCGCCGGGCCTCACGCTCTGATTGCGCTCGATGTTCCCGCGGGGGAGCATGTCGTCGCTGCTCGCTTCGAGCATACGCCCGTTCGGCTCGCGGGCGAACTGATCAGCGGGGTCACCCTCCTCGGGCTGCTTGCTCTTGCGCTTGGTGTCCTCTGGCGCCGCGCTGCGCGTGCGGTCAATACGTGCCTCGCCGCCGGGCGCTAGTTGCACTGGCCGATCGCTTTGGATACAGTCAAAACAGCAGACCCGTGAGGATAAGTAGAGGAAGTGCGCCGTGGCCCCGAAGACCATGTTCGAAAAGATCTGGGACGCGCATGTTGTCTATGAAGAGCCGGGCAAGCCGACGCTGATCTACGTCGACTTGCACCTCATCCATGAGGTCACGTCGCCTCAAGCGTTCGAGGGACTGCGGCTTGCGGGACGGCGCGTTCGCCGGCCGGATCTCACCGTTGCCACGGTTGACCATGCCGTCCCGACGTGGTCGCGCGATCTGCCGGTGACGGACCCGATCGCCGCTACCCAGATCGCGACCATGGCGGCGAACGCCCGCGAGTTCGGCATCACCTTCTACGACATCCGCTCGCCTAACCAAGGGATCGTCCATGTCATCGGGCCGCAGCTCGGCTATACCCAGCCCGGCAAGGTGATCGTCTGCGGCGACAGCCACACCTCGACCCACGGCGCCTTCGGCGCATTTGCGCTTGGCATCGGCACGAGCGAGGTGGAGCATGTCCTCGCGACCCAGACGCTGCCGATCGTGAAGCCGAAGACGATGGAGATCCGCGTCGAAGGGACGCTGCCGCCCGGGGTTACGGCGAAGGACCTTATCCTCGGCATCATCGGCCGGATCGGCACTGCCGGCGGCACGGGCTACGTCATCGAATACACCGGCGAAGCGATCCGCTCCCTCAGCATGGAAGGGCGGATGACCGTCTGCAACATGTCGATCGAGGCCGGGGCGCGCGCCGGCATGATCGCTCCGGACGAGAAGACCTTCGACTACCTGCGCGGCAAGCCCCACGCGCCCCAAGGCGCCGACTTTGACAAGGCGGTGGCGGCGTGGCGGTCGCTCGTGAGCGACCCGGGCGCTGTGTACGACCGGACCGTCATCATCCGCGCTGAGGAGCTGGAGCCGTATGTCACGTGGGGCACCACCCCCGGCATGGTCGCCCCGATCACGGGGCGGGTTCCTCAGCTCGAGGAGTTTGCCCCCGGACCGCAGCGCCAGAGTGTCGAGCGCGCGCTGCATTACATGGGCTTGCAGCCCGGCACGCCGATCCGCGACATCGCCATCGACCGGGTATTTATCGGCTCCTGCACCAATTCGCGGATCGAAGACCTGCGCGCTGCCGCCGCGATCGTGCGCGGGCAGAAAGTCCATCCCAAGGTGCGGGCGATGGTCGTTCCTGGCTCAACGGCGGTGAAGCGCCAAGCGGAAGCGGAAGGCCTAGACCAGATCTTCCTCGAGGCGGGCTTCGAATGGCGCGAAGCTGGATGCTCGATGTGCCTCGGCATGAACCCGGATATTCTCGCGCCGGGCGAACGCTGCGCCTCCACTTCCAACCGTAATTTCGAAGGGCGGCAGGGCAGAGGCGGGCGCACCCATCTCGTCTCGCCCCAGATGGCCGCTGCCGCCGCTATCGCGGGGCACTTTGTCGACGTCCGCGAATTCGTCAAGGAGCGCTGAATGGAACCGCTGCGCGTCGTTACCGGGATCGTCGCCCCTCTTGACCGCCAAGACGTTGACACCGACCAGATCGTCCCCAAGCAGTTCCTGAAGCGGATCGAACGCACCGGCTACGGCCCGGCGGCGTTCTACGACTGGCGCTATCGGGAAGATGGGTCCGAAAATCCGGATTTCATCCTGAACAAGCCGGCCTATCGCGGCGCGAGCATCCTCGTGACGGGCAAAAACTTCGGCTGCGGCTCCTCGCGGGAGCATGCGCCTTGGGCCCTGCTTGAGTACGGATTCCGCGTCATCATCGCGCCGAGCTTCGCGGATATCTTCAACAACAACTGCCTCCAGAACGGCATTTTGACGATCACGCTGCCGGAAGAGCAGGTGAACGATCTCATCCGCCGCGCTCTCGAGCAGCCGGGGATGCAGTTGACGGTCGACCTCGAGAAGAAAGAGATCCGCGGCGACGGCATTCACCTCCCCTTTGAGGTCGACGAGTTCAAGCGCTACCGGCTGCTGAACGGCCTCGACGATATCGGGCTCACCTTGCAGCATGAGGACGCTATCGCCGCCTACGAGCAGCGCCGCCCGGAATACCTCACGTACGGGAAATAACGGCTCGGCCGCCGGCCGTCATCCGCGCGGCGCGCTAGAAGCGCAGCCGCACTCCCTTCGGCAGTTTCCCAGCGCGCAGCGGCCCGCTCGTGGTCATCTGCTTCATCAGTTTGCGCATCTCCATGAACTGCCGGATCAGTTCGTTGACATCAGCGGGGGTGGTGCCGCTGCCGCGAGCGATGCGGCGGCGCCGACTGCCGTTGAGAATTTCAGGATGGCGGCGCTCTTCTGGGGTCATTGAATAGATAATCGCTTCGATCCGCTTCAGCTGGCGGTCATCGAGCGCGCCCGAGGGCAGGCTCTTGGTGAGACGGTTCATGCCCGGGATCAGCTCGAGGATCTGCTGCAGCGGTCCCATCTTCTTCAGCTGCTGAAGCTGCGCCAGAAAATCTTCGAGGTCGAAGGTCGCCTGACGCATCTTTTTCTGCAGCTTGAGCGCTTGCTCCTGGTCGAAGGCGGCCTGCGCCCGCTCGATCAGCGTCAGCACATCGCCCATGCCGAGAATGCGCGAGGCAAGCCGGTCGGGGTGGAAGGGCTCAATGGCATCGGCCTTCTCGCCGACGCCAAGGAACTTGATCGGCACGCCGGTGACGGCGCGGATCGAGAGCGCCGCGCCGCCCCGCGCGTCCCCGTCAATCTTGGTCAAGATCAGCCCGGTCAGGCCGACCCGCGCGTGAAAGGTCTCCGCCGTGCGGACCGCGTCTTGCCCCGTCATCGCGTCGGCCACCAGCAAGGTCTCGTGCGGTGCGAGGGCATCCCGGATTGCAACCAGTTCGCCCATCATCTCCTCATCGATCGTCAGGCGGCCGGCGGTGTCGAGCAGGAGATGCGTGGCGTTCAGCTCGCGGGCACGGCGAAGGGCGTTGCGGCAGATTGCGAGCGCGCCGACGGCGGGAGGCTCATGATGCACGGGGACATCGAGCTGTCTGCCGAGAGTGACGAGCTGGTCGATAGCGGCAGGACGCCGGACGTCCGCGGCGACGAGCAGCGGCCGCTGGCCCGCGCGGCGGAGGTGAAGCGCAAGCTTGGCGGCGGTCGTCGTCTTGCCGGAGCCTTGGAGGCCGACCAGCATGATGATCGTCGGCGGTTGCGGCGCATGTTCGAGGCGGCTGTTCCCGCCGCCGAGGATCGCCACGAGTTCTTCATGGACGATCTTGATCACCTGCTGGGCGGGAGTGAGGCTGCGGAGCACCTCCGCGCCGAGCGCCCGCTCCTTCACGCGCGCCTCAAACTGGCGGACCACCTTGAAATTGACATCCGCTTCGAGCAAGGCGCGCCGCACTTCCTTCATCGCCTCGTCGATGTCACGTTCATCGAGGCGGCCTTTGCCCGAGAGCTGGCGGAAGACGGCCTGCAGTTTGTCGGAGAGCGAGTCAAACATCGTAACCCTCGTTCTGCTCGATTGTACGGCACGGGCGGCCCGCGGGCAGGCGACGCCGTGGGGAGCGTGCTGGCGAATGCGGATGCTTGCAGGCGCCGTGCGGCGGGTGCTACGCTGCGCGTGGTATGGCGCGGTTTTTGCTCCTTCGCGGAATCCAGCTCGTTGTCGTCATGTTCGTCGTCTCGACGCTGCTGTTCCTGCTCCTGCGCGCCTCAGGCGATCCGGTCATCCTGCTTGCGGGCGAGGGGGCGGATCCGCAGGTTGTCGAGCGGATCCGCGAGGCCTACGGCTTCAACGACCCGCTCTATGTGCAGTATTGGCGGTTCATCTCCGCGGCGATGGTTGGCCAGTTCGGCGACTCGATCGCGGCGCGTCGGGATGCGATGGGGCTCGTGCTGAGCCGCGTGCCGGCCTCTGCCGAGCTCGTCGGCGCCGGGTTTGGGATGGCGGTCCTCATCTCGATCCCGCTCGGGGTGACTGCGGCGGTGCGGCGCGGCCGGGTGACCGGCGTGCTCGCCCAGACCATCGCGTTCGTCGGCCAGAGCGTGCCGACGTTTGTGCTCGGCCTGCTCCTCATCCTCGTCTTCGCCGTTCAGCTCGGCTGGTTTCCTCCCTTTGGCCGCGGCTCCCCCGGGCAACTGGTCCTGCCGGCGGTCACGCTCGGAACGGTCCTGCTTGCCAAAACGACGCGGCTTGTCCGCTCGGGAATGCTCGAGGTGCTCAGTTCCGACTACGTGCGGACAGCGCGGGCGAAGGGGCTGAGCGAACGGGCGGTCATCTGGCGGCACGCGTTGCCGAACGCGCTTATCCCTGTCGTGACGGTGCTCGGGCTGGACCTCTCGACCCTGATCGGCGGGACAGTGATCGTCGAGACGATCTTTGGATGGCCCGGCTTGGGACGTCAGATCGTCGATGCCATTTTCATTCGGGACTACCCGGTGGTGCAAGCCGCAGTCTTTCTGATCGCCATTGCGGTCGTGCTGATCAACACCGCTGTCGACCTGGTCTATCGTATCCTCGATCCGCGCGTTCGGGTGAGCGCATGACCAACCTTGCTCCTGCGGTGCCGCCGATTGTCACGCCAGCCCGACTGCCTCGCGGCCGCGGCCTCCTCTCGCGGCTTGTCGCGGGGCTGCTCCGCAACCCGACGGGGCTGCTCGGCCTCGCTATCGTCATTGTCGTGGTCATCGTTGCCCTGTTCGCGGGGCAGTTGGCGCCGCAAGACCCGATCCAGCAGCGGATTGTGGCGCGGTTGCGCCCGCCGGGCTATGTCTCGGCGAACAATGTCACCTATCTCCTCGGTACAGACCAGTATGGGCGCGATATTCTCAGCCGCCTGATCTTCGGCGCCCGCGTCTCTCTCAGCCTCGGCTTCTCGGTAGTCATTCTCGGAACGCTCATCGGCGTCACGATGGGCCTCGTTGCGGGGCTCGTCGGCGGGGTTGTCGAGGCAGTCGTGATGCGGGTTGTTGACGCGCTCGTGTCGGTGCCGTTCCTGATCGTTGCTGTCGCCGTAATCGCGGTGTTCGGTCCGGGCCTGCAGCAGCTCATCATTCTGCTGACGATGTTTGTCTGGGGCCAGTTCGCTCGCCTTGTGCGCGGAGATGTGCTCTCGGTCAAGGAGAAAGAGTATATCGAGGCGGCATTTGCGATCGGCGCATCACGGCTGCGGGTAGCGTGGCGGCATGTGCTGCCGAACGTCATCTCGCCGGTAATCGTGCTTGCAACCTTCAGCGTCGCGCAGCTGATCGTCGCTGAAGGCGCTCTTTCCTTCCTCGGGCTGGGCGTGCCGCCGCCGACCCCGTCCTGGGGCTCAATGCTGAGCGAAGGGCGCGGCTATATCGACAGCGCGTGGTGGCTGAGCGTTTTTCCGGGGCTGGCGATCACGCTCACGGTCGTTGGCGTCAACTTCCTCGGCGATGCCCTGCGCGATATCTTCGACCCGCGGCAGCATCTGTAATCCCCCTTTTTGACCACGGCGGAGAGGACGAAGTTAGGACTAGGAGCGCTCTCTGCCGACGCCGCCCCACCGATAGACTGAAAACGTACGGAGGAAGCGCCCAGCGCGCGAAGCAATCATGCGGAGATCAGCTGCCACGCTGACGTGGCCGCGCCGACCCAATCGCCGGTGGCCGCGGTGGGACTAACGTTCGCCGCTCATCCACTCCCCTCGCTGATCGGCGCGATCCTGACGGGCGGTCTCGTCCTCTTCGTCGCGATGCGCCGGCGCTCAAACGCGATAACCCCGATTTTCGCGCTACTCTGCGGCGCGGCAGCCGTCTGGTGCGCCGGCAACGCGCTCGAGTTCAGCACCACTGCCCTGGAATGGCGTGTCCTCTGGGGCAAAACGCAGTATCTCGGCTCGCAGTCGGTGCCGGTCCTGTGGCTCCTGTTTGCGGTGATCTACTCCGGCCACGGGGCGTGGCTGCGCTGGTGGAAGATCGCGCTTCTCTCGGTCGTGCCGGCGCTCACCGTTGCTGCTGTCGCCGCTTATCCCGCAAGTCAGCTCGTTTGGGTCTCCTTCGGCCTGCGCGAGGATGGCCAATTCGTTGAGTCGGCGACTGTTCGCGGGCCGCTGTTCTGGCTTGCGGCGGCATACGGCTACGCGCTCGTGCTGACCGGGATTGCGCTGATCGCGCTTGTGGCATTCCGCTCGCCCGCGCTCTACCGGCGGCAGGCGATGACGCTGTTGCTCGGCGCGGTCGTTCCGCTCCTTGCCAACATGACCTTCGTCTTCGGGATGCGGCCGCTGCGCATGGATACGACACCGTTCGCCTTCGCGTGCGCCTGTCTCATCTTCGCGCTCGGCTTGTTTCGCTACCGCCTCTTCGACCTTGCGCCGATCGCCCGCGAAGTCGTTCTCGATAATTTGAGCGACGCGGTCGTGGTGCTTGATAGCCGCGGGCGGATCGTCGACGCAAACCCAGCGGCGATCCGCCTCATCCGGGCGCCGCTGAGCGAACTGCTGGGCATGCCGGCGGCGGTTCGGCTGCCATTCTGGTCCGCCCTTTCCCGCTATCTCAGCGACCCCGCGCGAACGCCGGAGACGGTGGTCGACGAGCGGTACGGTCAGGTCTATGAACTGCGCGCGGCGCGCATTCTCGCTGCGGAGAATACCGTTGCCGGCCTCGTCGTTCTCCTCCGCAACGTCAGCGACCGCTGGCAGGCGGAGCAGGCGCTCCAGCGGGCGAATGCGGAGCTGGCAGAGCGCGTGCGCGAACTGGAGCGGCGCCACTCCGAGCTCTCGCTGCTTGCCCGCCTCGCCGAGCAGCTGCTGTCGGCGGCGGACCAGCAGGCGATCGTCGACGCTGTCGCGGCGATTGCGCCTCAGCTTTTTGTCGGCGAGTCGGGGCTGGTTGCGCTGCGCGAGCACGATCGATTTCGGGTTGTCGCGGCGTGGGGCGATGGGGCGCGCGTCGGCGAGTCGCTCGCCGACGACTACAGCGGCAGGCCGTGGCTGCCGCTGCCTCCGCAAATTACGGCGCCGCTTCTCGATCAGGGAGAGCGGGTCGGGCTGTTCGTCGTGACCCAAACCTGCGCTCGTCGCGATCCCGAAGCGCTTCTCCAGTTGACGACGACTGCCGCCGACCTCATTGGCTTGGCGCTTGCCAACCTCCGCTTGCGGGATCGGCTGCGGGAGGAGTCGCTGCGGGATCCTCTCACGGGGCTGTTCAATCGCCGCTTCCTCGATGACGCGATCGCGCGGGAGATCCAGCGGGCGGACCGAACAGGAACCTCCCTCGCCCTCCTCATGCTCGACCTCGACCATTTCAAAGCGTTCAACGACCGCTACGGGCATGCGGCGGGCGACAGTGCGCTGCAAACGCTTGGTCGCTTCCTGACTGCGCGGCTGCGCGCGACGGACATTGCCTGCCGTTACGGCGGCGAGGAGTTCACGCTGCTCCTGCCTGCTACCTCCCGCGAGCAGGCGCTCCGCATCGCTGACCGGCTTCGCGAGCAGTTCGAGGCTGTGCCGATTGTCCATGCCGGCGCGCGCCTCTCCCCGCTCACCCTCTCAATCGGGGTTGCTCTCTATCCCGAAGACGGCTGCACGGCGCAGGGGCTGCTTGCAGCTGCCGACGGCGCGCTCTATATGGCGAAAGCGGCCGGCCGCAATCGGACGGCTGCCGGGGAGCCCTCGCAGCGAACCCCGCCCGCTGCCAACAGAGGCCAGCCGCTCCCCCGCCGCCCGCGGAGACTGCTCCTGCCGGACGGTCAGGAGGAGGGCGGCCAGACCCGAGCGCCGGCGCAGTAGGTCTCGATCACGCGGATGGCGGCGAGCGCATCGGGCGGGGTCGTGAAGGGATCGCGGTCAAGGACGATGAAATCCGCGGCCGCGCCGATGCGGAGCGCGCCGTCCTTCGACGCGGGGTCGAGCGCGGCGCGGCCGCCGACGCTGGCACGGAGCGCGGCGCGGAGCGGCAACGCTTCTGCCGGTGAGAGGAGCGTTCCATCGGCAGCGCGGCGCGTGACTGCTGTCGCGAGCGCCCCAATCGGGTCGGGCTCGCTCGCTGGCGCGTCGGAGCCGAACAGGATCGGAATGCCGGCGTCGAGAAAGCTCCGTCCGCGGTGGAGCCAGGGGAGGATCGCGGCGTCGACCTCGGCGAGATAGCGCGCTGCCCGCTCCCGAACCCAGCTTGGATGGACGACGACCGTAACACCGGCTGCGCGCGCCGGCGCGAACAGGTCGGGCGGCCATTCGGCGGCGTGCTCAATCCGCGCCGGGACGCCAGCTGCGCGCGCCGCTTCCACTGCGAGGCGCACCGCGGGATGAATGACGGCATGGATCGCGACCGGCCGGCCAATGGCGCTCAGCCGCGCGGCGAGGGCCTCGAGTGACGGGAGTTCGTCCGGCAGGTCGGGCAGCATCACCTTTGTCGGACCGACTGCAAGCAACGGCGTCGCGGGAAGCGCTGCCTCCGGTCCGAGAACGGTCGTCTCGCCGGGAAGGAAGAGCAATCGGAACGGCGGCGCCTGGTGAGCCCAGAGCGCCAGGCGCGCTGCGTCGTTCGTCGGGCTGGCGTCGTGGACCGCCGTGATGCCGCGGGCGAAGAGCGAAGCGGCGACCGATGCGAGCCCGCGGCGTATCTCCTCTGCGCTCAGGGGCGGCACGACCGCGCCCGAGAGCCAAGCGGCTGGTTCCCACAGGCGGCCGGTCGGCTCGCCATCCGCGCCATACTCGACATATCCAAGCTGCTGGCCGCGCTCCCACACTGCTGGCGGGATAGCGCGGAGGGCGGGCGAGTTCATCACGGCGAGATGCCCCGTGCGGTGCAGGAGGCGGACGGGCCGCGTGGTGGCGGCATCAAGGTCAGCGCGCGTCGGGTGGAGTGCGCCGAGGTCGTAGCCGGTGGCGCGCACCCAGCCAGTGCCCGGCGCGGCGGCAAGGCGGGCGAGCAGCGCTGGGAGCGAGGAGACGCCGCGGCAGTCGACGCCGACCGCGCGCTCAATCAGCGGAAAGAGATGGAGATGGGCGTCAGCGAAGGCCGGCAGCACGGCCGCGCCGGGCAGGCGGACCCGGGGGGCTTCAGCCGGCTCCTGAAAGCCGACGACCCTCCCCTCGCGGACGAGCATCGCCGAGCGCGGAGGGCCGGCGAGCGGCAGAATCCGGGGGTGGACGAAGCAGGTGAGGACCGACCTGGTATGTTTAGCCATGGCGGTGGCAACAATGGGCGACGCGTCGCGGATTCGCGAGGGGATTGTCGCTGGCGCTTTCGGCGCGGCGCTAGCGGCTGCTGTCTCGATCGGGCTCGGTCTTCTCCTCGGCGTGCCCTCGCTGCCGGAGCTGCTCTCCGACTGGCTGCTTGAGCGCACTCCGGGGCCGCTCTTCTCGTTCGCGCTCGACTGGCTTCAAACTGCTGCCAAGCCGCTGTTCTACCTCGCGATTGTCCTCGCCCTCGTCGCTCTCGGCGCGGCGGTCGGCGGCTGGGTCAGCCGGCGCGCGCCCTCATCGCTCTTGGGCGGCGCGCTGCTGGCCGCGCTCGCGCTTTGGGGCGTGCAGGAGCTGGTTGTGCTGCCGCTGGTCGGGGCGGGAGTCTTTGGGCAGGCGCCGCGGTTCGCCGGGCCGCTCGGTCCGGCAGTGCGGCTTCTTGCGCTGCTCGTCTACGGCAGCGCGCTTGCTGGGGTGCTCGCGCTGCTCCGGCCCGAGAGCCGCTTCCTGCCGACGCGGCGAGCAGCGATGCGGGCCGGCATCCTTGGCGTGCTCGCTCTCGTCAGCGGCGGGGCGCTCGCGCGGGCGCTGGGCGGCGCGCGCGCGATGGGCGCGGGAACACGCGTCACGCCGCGGCGAGGGACCGGCCTCCCCGAGCCGATCACGCCGGTCGGGCAGTTCTACAGCATCTCGAAGAACTTCTTCGACCCCGTTGTCGACCGCGCGCGCTGGCGGCTAGAGATCACCGGCCTCGTTCAGCAGCCGTTGCGCTTCACTCTCGATCAACTGCGCGCTCTGCCGCAGTATGACCAGCTCCAGACCCTGATCTGCATCTCGAACGAGGTCGGCGGCGATCTCATCTCAAACGGGGCATGGCGGGGCGTTCGCCTCGGCGAGCTGCTCAGTCGCGCCGGCGTTGCCGACGGCGCGGTCGATGTGGTCTTCATCTGCGCCGATGGCTATACCGACAGCATCCCGCTCGCGGTCGCGCTCGACCCGCGCACCCTGCTGGCGCTCGAGATGAACGGCCAGCCGCTGACCGACACCCATGGCGCGCCGCTGCGCTGCATTGTGCCGGATATCTACGGGATGAAACATGCCAAGTGGATCCGCACAATCGACGTTGTGGCGACGGACTACCACGGCTTCTGGCAGCGCCAGGGCTGGAGCGACCGGGCGGTCATTCACACGCTGTCGCGGATCGACTATCCCCGTGATGGAGCGCGCTTGCCGTTCGGCGAGATTGAGGTGGGGGGCATTGCGTTCGCTGGCGCGCGCGGCATCCGAGCGGTCGAGCTGTCGTTCGACGACGGCGCGACGTGGCGGCCGGCGGCCCTGCGCGAGGAGTTTGGCCCCCTCAGCTGGCGGTTTTGGACGTCCCGGTGGCGGCCGGAGCGGCCGGGACCGCATGCGGTTCTCGTCCGCGCGACGGACGGGAGCGGCGCGCAGCAGACAGCAGTTCGCGCTGGGCCGTTTCCGGACGGGGCAACAGGCTATCACCGGGTAGTTCTCCATGTCCAGGATCGCTGAGGAGATCCACGTGATGGGCAGGGCCGTACACTTGGGAAAAGAGCTGGCCGACGCGCCATGCGGCGACCGTGACCGCCGGGCGGGCCGCCGATGATCGACTATCAGGGAGCCGAGGACGAAGTGCTCGTTGCCCGTCTTGCCGCAAAAGATGCAGCCGCCCTCGAGGCGCTGTACGACCGGCATGCCCGTCCTGTCTTCTCGCTCGCCCTCAGGATGCTCGGCGACGTGACCGCCGCCGAAGAGATCGTCCAAGAGGTTTTCCTCAAGCTCTGGCGGAGCCCGGAACGCTTCGTCGCCAGCCGCGGCACGTTTCGATCGTGGATCCTCGGCGTCACGCATCACCGCGCGGTGGATGAACTGCGGTCGCGGCGCGCGGAGTCGCTGCGGCGCGTTGCTGGAGGAGAGGCAGAGGCGGAAACGCTCCGGGTCCCCGACACCGCTCCCGACCCTGCCGAAGCGGCGTGGCGAGGAGTGCAGCACCAGATCGTCCGCCGCGCGCTCGAGACCTTGCCAACGGAGCAGCGCGAGGTGATCGAACTCGCCTATTTCAAGGGGTTGACCCATTCTGAGATCGCGGCAACGCTCGGCGAGCCGCTCGGAACGGTCAAAACCCGGCTCCGCTTGGCCATCCAAAAGCTTCGTGCCGCCCTTGCGGCGGAGCAGCTCTGGGTGGGAAAGCGATGACCTGTGCTGACGTTCGCGACCTGTACGAGGCAGCGGCGGTGCGCGCTCTCGACCTGCCCGACTGGGAGACGCTCAAGCAGCATCTCGCCGACTGCGCTGCCTGTCGTCAAGCGCTGGAGGCCGCCGAGGAGATCGCGGTCGTCCTTGCCATGACCGTTCCGCAGGTGACACCGCCTGCCCGCCTGAAGGAGCGGATCCTCGCCGCCGCGCAGCAAGAAGCGCACCCGGCTCCGGCTGCGCAGACGCCGAGACGCGTGCGACTGCCTGCGCCCTCGTTCGGCCGCCTCGGCATGCTTGCGACAGCAGCGAGCCTTCTCGCCGCGATCGGCTTTGCCCTGTTGGCCTTCACCCTCGCCAGCGAACTGGAAACCCAGCGGCAGTTGAACGCCAGCCTCACGCAGGGCCTGCAAGGCCAAGAGGACCTAGTTCAGCTCATCTCCTCGCAGCCGCAGCTGATGAGCTACCTCACCGGCACGCCGCAGTGGCCGACAGCGCGCGGCCGGATGTACGCTTCCGGTATCAACGATACCGCGCTTCTGCTCGTTGACGGCCTGAAGCCGTTGCCTCCAGACCGCGTCTATCAGGTGTGGCTGATGGAGGCCGGTCAGCCGCACAGCGGCGGCGTCTTTACGGTGGACACCAATGGGCAGGGGCGCTGGGTCGTGCGCGCCGACAAGCCGATCCTCCGCTACCAAGCCATCATCGTCACCGAGGAGCCCGCCGGCGGCTCCCCCATGCCGACCTCGCCGCGCGTCCTCACCGGCTTGTTCTAGGCTCCGCGCTGACCTGCTATCCTCGCGGGCGGTGACAGCGTTGCCGCATGTGGTGCTCTATACCGACGGTGCCTGCCTCGGCAATCCCGGTCCGGGGGGGTATGGCGTTGTGCTCCTCTATGGCGACAAGCGCAAGGAGCTGTCCGGCGGCCGCCGGCGGACGACCAACAACCGGATGGAACTGCTTGCTGCCATTGTCGGTCTTGCGGCGCTGAAGCGGTCCTGCCGTGTCGACCTCTACACCGACTCGCAGTATCTCTACAACGGCATCGTGCGCGGCTGGGCGGCGCGATGGCAGCGCGCGGGATGGCGCAAGGCAGATAAAACCCCGGTCAAGAATGTCGATCTCTGGGAGCAGCTTCTGGCGGAGCTCGCTCGTCACGAGGTGACCTTCCATTGGGTGCGTGGTCATGCCGGCACTGCCGAAAACGAGCGCGCCGACCGGCTGTCGCTCGCGGCAGCAAAGCGGCCGGACCTTCCCCCCGACGTCGGCTTTGAGGCCGCGGGATGACCTACTTGATGCCGGAGCGCAGGAAGGCGTCGATGATCTGGCGCTGGAGGACAAGGTAGAGCAGGAAGATCGGCAGACTGGCGATCGCGGCGGCAGCCATCAAGGCGCCCCACTGATTGCCCTCCTGCGTGAGAAACATCTGCAAGCCCACTTGGACGACGGTCTGCTCCGGCTTGTTGGTCACGAGCAGGGGCCAGAAGTATTCGTTCCAGCCGCCGATGAAGTAGAGAATGGCGAGCGCGGCAAGCGGCGCCCGCAGGTTCGGAACGACAATGCTCCAGAGCGTCCGCCAGCTGCCTGCGCCGTCGATCGCGGCGGCGTCGAACAGCTCGCGCGGGAACGCTTTCATCTGCTGCCGCAGCAGGATGATCCCGAAAGCGGTCGCCAGCTGCGGCACAACCAACCCCTGCAGCGTGTTCAGCCAGCCGAGCCGCGACAGCAAGACATAATTCGGGATCATGATCACCTGGAACGGGATCAGCCACGTGCCGAGAAAGGCGAAGAAGAGGAGCCGGTCGCCGGGGAACTGCCAGCGGGCAAGCGCATAACCGGCCAAGATGCAGATGAGCAGCTGCCCGATCGTGATCAGCGCTGCCATCAAGAACGTATTCAGCAGCATAGTGCCGATCGGAATGCTCCTCCAGACGAACAGATAGTTCTCAAGCGTGAGCGAGAGCGGAAGCGGGTTTGTCGAATAGAGCTCATTCTCTGGCCGAAAGGAGGAGAGGAACATCCAGTAGATCGGCCCGATCGAGAGGAAAGACAGCCCGATCAGCACAAGATGGCCGGAGATCGTACCAAGCGGGAGGCGATTACGTATCATAGATCGAAAACCGGTCGATCAGTCGGACAGCGAGAAAGGCGAGCACGCCGAAACCGGCAAAGAACAGCACTGCCGCTGCTGAACTCCAGCCGACATTGAAGGAGCGGAAGCCGAACTGCCAGAGGATGTAATACACATTCGTCGTCGCATCCTGCGGGCCGCCCTGCGTCAGCACATTGATGAGGGGGAATACCCACTGCGCGCCGAGCAGAACGGTCATCATCACCATGAAGGAGATGGTCGGTGTCAGCAGCGGAACGGTAATGTAGCGCGCTACCTGCCAGCTTGAGGCGCCGTCGATCCGCGCGGCTTCGACATACTCGCGGGGGATATTCGTCAGCCCGGCGGTGAAGATGAGAAAGCTGAAGCCGAGCAGCCCCCAGCCCGTGATAAACACGATGACTGGGAGCGAGAGCATGCTGTCGCGGAACCAGTTGATCGTCGGCAGGCCGAGCGGCTGCTGGAGCGCGTGGTAGACGAGCCCCTGCGTCGGATGCAGGATCCAGCGCCAGACAACCGCCACCACGACCGGTGCCATCAGCACGGGGGCGAAGATGACGGCACGGTATACCCCGCGAAGAGGGCCGCCGATGCCGGCGGTCACAATCGCGAACGCGAGCGGAAGGATGACCGAGAACGGCAGCAGCCCGATGACATACAGCGCCGTGTTGCGCAGCGCGATCCCCATCTCCGGCAGGGTGAGCACTTGGAGGTAGTTGTCGAAGCCGACGGGCACTTTCGGGCGCGTCGGCAGCAGGTTCCACCGGTAGAACGACAGCTCGACGGTTTGGATGAGCGGCCAGTACACCCAGACCCCGACGGCGAGCAGCGCCGGCAGCAGGTAGAGATACGGCTGGAGCTGGCGGAGCCGGCCGAGAAGCGCGCCCCTGCTGCGCACTCCGAGACGGGGCGAGGCAGGCGCGCGCTCGCGGAACGGCGTGTCGATCGCCATCAGTGCGCCCGCGACACGGCGAGGTCGGACATCCGGTAGGTGAAGAGAACGCGCTGGTCGCTCGGCAGCACGATGCTATTGACAATGAGGGTGCCGTCGCGCACCGTGCACAGGTTGAAGCCCGCCCCATTGAGCATCCGGCCGCCGTCGCGCGTCGAGGGGTCGCCGAGAAAGGCGGTCGCGGTGCCGGTAAAGGCCGTGGTACCGGCGAACGACGCCGCGGTGACGACGTGGGTGTGGCCGGTCAGGATGCCGAGCACCGACCGGTGCGTGAGGATCCGAGCGAGTTCGGCGCGGTCGCGCAGGATCAGGTCGTCTTCGCCAACGCGGATGATGCCTCGGTGAACGACCGGATGATGGACGACGAGAATGTCGCCATCCTCTGCCGGGTTGGCCAACTCGCGGTCGAGCCAGGCGAGCTGTTCCTCTCCGAGCTCGCCGTAGGTCGCGCCCGGCACCATCGAGTCGAGGACGAGGACGCGCACGCCGCCGAACCGCTGGCTGTAGTAGTACGGCGTTGCTTCGTCTATGCCGCGCTCGCCGAGGATCACGTCGCGGAAGGCGACGCGGTTGTCGTGATTGCCGAGGGAGAGGAGGACGGGCGCTCCGAGCGGCGCGAGTTCCTCCTCAATCAGAGAGCGCAGCTGCGCGTAGGCCGCCGGCGCGCCCGCATGCGCGAGGTCGCCGCTGATGACGATGAAGGCGGGCCGCAGGCCGGTCCGGCGGATTTCCGCCGCCACGGCGCGGAAGTTGGCCGCCGGGTCGACTTGCCCGAACAGCAGGTCCTCTGCCCCCCCCGTCAGGTGGGTATCGGTCAGGTGGAAGAAGATCAGCTCGTCCACGTCCATCCTCCAGCCGGTCATCGCCGTGGCATCAGCTCCTGCGCGCGGGTCTGCGCCTCGCGCATGGTTCGTTCCGGGTCCGCTCCTTGGAGCAGCACCGCCTGCTTCGCCTTCAGGTAGATGTCGCGGATCTGGACATGGTTGTCGCCGGGATAGGAGGTGCTCGCTTCCATGCCGTCGAGCTGTTCGAGGTTCGGGAGGACGAGCGCGGTCTGGGCCCAGCTCTTGAGGTAGCGGTCGTCCCGGATGAGCGAGGGACGGAGCGGCAGATAGCCCATCTGAGCGGTGATGACGTTGTAGGCGCGTTCGCTGGTCAGGAACTTCACCAGTTCCCACGCTGCGCGCTGCTTGAGCGGGTCGCGCGACAGGATGCCGAGCCCCGCGCCGGAGTTGGTCGGCTTCACCGGCTTTGCCCCGAAGGCCGGCATGCCCGCTGCGCGCAGCTCCCACTTGTCCTTTGCCGCCGCGATCAGGCGCGCCTGGACCGCGCTGGTCTGGAGATACATCGCCATGTTGCCAGCGGAGAACGCGTCAAGCGCTTCTGCTCCTGTCAACTTGACGTGCACGCCCGAATTGACGAGATCCTGCCAGATCCGGAATGCCTCGATGGCGGGCGGCTCGCCGAAAGTGACCCGTGTCCGATCGGGGCTGAGCACGCCGCCGCCGTTGCTCAGGAGGATCGCCTGCGAGCACCAGTCGAGCTCGATGCAGGCGATATACAGCCCCTGCTTGCCGGTCCGCTGGGTGATCTGCAGCCCCATCTGCTTGACCTCATCCCACGTCCGCGGCGGGCGGTTCGGGTCCAGCCCGGCCTGCCGAAAGAGGTCCGCGTTGTAGAACAGGGTCGGCGTGCTGAACACCCACGCTAGCCCGTGAAGGCGACCGTTGCGCCGCGTCAGGTCGATCGCCCGGGGATGGATCGGGAACTCGCCGCCAAGGTGCGCCTGCAGTTCGTCGGGCGGCACGATCTCGTCGAGGGGGATGGGCGCGATGTTTTCGACAACGAGGTCCCACTCCCGCAGCAGCAGCATCGACACATCCGGCGGATTGCCGGCCGCCAGTTGGGCGCGCACGCTCGGGATGATCTCTTGGTCTGGGGTCGCCTTCGTCTCGACCTTAATGTTCGGATGGAGCTTGGCGAACTCTTCCAGAAGCAGGAGCTGCGCGTCCCGGTTCGGCCCTGCGGTTGCCAGCAGGTAGCTCTCAAACCGGATCGTCACCGTCTGGTCCTTGGGGATCGGCGGAGGATACGTCCGGGGCGCCGTCGGGTCGCTCGGGCTTGGGGCGGCTGTCGGGCCTGCCGTAACGCAGGCGGTGACCAGCAGCGCCGTCAGTCCGGTCCAGAGCAGGCGGGGAAATGGCTGGAGCGTCATGCGCCTCCTTTCGTCCTCATTCGACAATGGCCTGGCGCAGCCGGTCGATCTCACGCCCGCTGAGGCCGGCGGAGCGCGCGTAGCGCTCCGCCCCGCCAAACTCGTGGCGGAGAAATCGCAGCGTCGCGAGCATCAGCTCCGGCGGGCAGATCAGAAGCTGCTGATAGTCTTCCCAGGCGATACCTGCTGCAGCCGCGCGTTGACGCGCTTCATCCCAATAGCTGTCGGTCTGGCACGCACGTGTCAGCGCATAGTCATGCGCGACAATTTCGTCCGGCACGCCCGCGAGCGACAGGACGAGCGCAATCACGATCCCCGTTCGGTCCTTGCCGGCAGTGCAATGGACAACGGCCGGCAGCGAGTCGATGAGCGTCCGCAGAACCGTCGCGAGGCGCGCTTGTCCCTCTACGAGGATCGTCCGATACACCTCGTCCAGCGAGCGCAGCGACCGCGCCGGCCCATCGTCGAGCAGCGGAATGGCGCGGCGGACCAAGCCGTCGCTGTCGAAGGCGTAGGGCGCGAGGGCAATCTCACTGGGACGCCGAAGATCGATCAGCGTGCGCACGCCGAGCGCGACGAGAGAGCGCCGCCCCGCCTCGGTCAGCCGATGCGGGCTGTCCGCTCGGTAGAGGGTCCGCCAGCGGGTCTGCCTGCCGTCACGCGTCGGGTAGCCGCCGATGTCGCGCAAGTTGCGGACGCCGGCGAGGTCGAGAGAGCGCGAAAGGGCGAGCGAATGCATGCAGCTCCTGGGAGGGGATCGTCCCTCCGTGGGAGGGTAGCGGGGCAGAGGTAAACCCACGGTTCGGGGAGGGTAAACGTTTGGCCAGATTCGTAAACGTTTACGAAACGGCCGGTCCGCAGATTGATTGCGGCTATTGCTGCGCCTACGATTGCAGGAGGGAGACGCCCTCCATGGCAACGGTCGAGTTCGAGCATATCGAGAAACGGTTCAAGACCAAACACGGGAGCGTGACCGCCGTGCATGACCTCACGCTCGAGGTGCGCGACGGCGAATTTCTGGTGCTCGTCGGCCCGTCGGGCTGCGGCAAGACCACCGCGCTCCGCCTCGTTGCCGGCCTCGAGGTGCCGACCGCCGGGCTGCTCCGCATCGGCGGCCGCGTCGTCAACGATGTGCCCCCCAAAGACCGTGACATCGCCATGGTCTTCCAAAACTACGCCCTCTATCCCCACATGAGCGTCTACGACAACCTCGCCTTCGGCCTCAAGATGCGCCGCCTGCCCAAGGCCGAGATCGACCGCCTCATCCGTGACGCGGCCGAGATGCTCGAAATCGGCGACCTGCTGAAGCGCAAGCCGAAGGAGCTGTCCGGCGGCCAGCGCCAGCGCGTTGCGCTCGGCCGCGCCATTGTCCGCCAGCCTCAGGTCTTCCTGATGGATGAGCCGCTGAGCAATCTCGATGCCAAGCTCCGGGTCCAGACGCGTGCCGAGCTGATCAAGCTGCATCGGCGGCTGGGGGTGACGACGATCTACGTCACCCACGACCAGACGGAGGCGATGACGATGGGGACGCGGATTGCGGTGATGAGCGGCGGAGTGCTGCAGCAGCTCGACACGCCGCAGCGGCTGTACGATGCGCCGGTCAACCGCTTCGTCGCCGGGTTCATCGGCTCCCCAAGCATGAGCTTCCTTGAGGGCGCGCGCCTCGATGACGGTGCGCTCTGGGTGGAAGGGGTGTCGCTGCCGCTGCCAGCCGAGGCGGCGGCCCGGCTCGCGGGGTACCGCGGGCGGACGGTCGTGCTCGGGCTGCGGCCGGAGGCAGTACGGCCGCCGCGACCGGGCGAGGAGGGGGCGGCGCTCTCGCTCCCGGTCGAGGTGGTGGAGCCGCTCGGCAGCGACGTCTACGTCACCCTGCGCCTTGGGGGGCAGACGCTGCTGGGCCGCTTCGACCCCCGATTGGCGCTGCGGCCGGGCGCGAACACGCCGGTCGCGCTCGACCTAGCTGCTGCCCGGTTCTTTGACCCAGCGACTGGGCTGGCGATCGGCCGCGCCGCCTGAGGAGTGCTACACTTCCTGCTCTAGCACGGGGCTTCCGTGGCGAGAACAGGAGCGCGCCATGCCTCTTCCCTTGCTCGACGCCACGCGCGCGAACCATGCCCTCGAACACGCGACAATCACCATCCTCCTCGGGCGGCTGTCGCGCCCGGTCCGCATGGTCGGGCGCGCTACTCCCGGAGGGTTTTACCTCCACGGCGACGTGCCGACCGCGGAGCTGACCGCGGCGGTTGAGGAGGCGCTCGCCCGCCTGCAAGCCGGCGAGGCGCGTCTTGCCATCTCGCCCCTCTGCGGCACCAACCTTGCTGTCGCCGGCGTGCTCGCCGGGCTGTCCTCGGTGCTCGCCTTCAGCGCCGCCAACCGGCCCGACCGCTGGCTGCGCGCTATCCTCGCGGCGACCGGCGCGGTGCTGCTCGCCCAGCCGCTCGGCCAGCTCGTCCAGCGCCACGTGACGACCTCGCCGAACCTGCGCGGAATGCGCATCAAACGCATTCTACGGACTGGCCGCGGGGCGTGGACCATTCACCGCGTCGAGACCGCCTGGTCGTAGCCACTTCGCTTCGATCCGATCGAGCGTTCCATCAGCGCGCATCGCGGCCAGCATCGCGTCGATCTCAACCAGCAGCCCCTCGTCGCCGCGCCGCGCCGCCACCACGAACGGCTCGAGCGTGAAGGGCGGACCGGCGATGACAACGCCGCTCGTTGGGCCGGCGGCCTCCACCGCCGACAACCGGTCGAGGATGCCCGCGCTCGCCTGGCCGTCGCGCACTGCCGCCACGACGGCCGCCGGCGAATCGCGGGTCAGCACCGCGATGTGGCCGCCGGCGGCCAGCCGTCGCCCTTCGATCTCGCCGGTGCTGCCAAGCTCAACGGCGATCGTGCCGCGCAGCGCCGCCGGACCGGGCGGCGGCGCCGTTCCAGCGCGGACAAGAATGACCTGCCCCGCGTTGAAATAGGGCGCGCTGTAGATCACGTCGCGGCGGTATTCCGGCAGCGGGGGGATGCCTGAGATGATGATGTCGAACCGGCGCTGAAGCAGGCCGTCGAACAGCGCCCCGATATCCATCCCGATGAAGTCCGGCCGCACGTTGAGGCGCCGCGCGAGTTCGACCGCGACATCGACGTCGAAGCCGGACAGGTTGCCCCGGCTGTCAAGCGAAGCGATCGGCGGGTAGCTCGGGTCTATCCCGATCTTGAGCACGCCCTGAAGACGCGCTTGGGCAGCCCGGGGGTTCGGCGGCGGAGCCGGCGGGCGGACGCTCGCGCCGAGGAGCAATGCGCCCACCACACTTCCGAAGGCAACAACCCCGATCGCGCGCAGCAGCCGGTCCATCGCCCCAATGCTAGCGGCTCGCGGCCGGACGAAGCCCGGGAAACCGTTACACTTCTTCCGGGGTCGATCCGTTCGTTCCCGACGAACCACTCTTGGAGATGGTGATGGCACGCCTCCGCACGGCGGTGATCGGCGCGACCGGCGTCGTTGGTCAGCAGTTCCTCGTGGCGCTGCGCGGGCATCCGTGGTTTGCGGTTGAGGGGCTGGTCGCATCCTCGCGCTCGGCCGGAAAGCCGTACCGCGAGGCCATCCGCGACGGCGCGGGCGCGCTCCGCTGGTACGTCGCCGAGCCGCCGCCGCCCGAATTGCTCGACCTGCCGGTGAGTGCGCTCGAAGACTTCGACCCGGAGCGCTACGACCTGATCTTCTCGGCGGTCGAGTCGGATTTGGCCAAGGAGATCGAGCCGCGCTTCGGCGCCGTCCGTCCGGTCGTGACGACGGCCTCGGCGTTCCGCTACTTCGAGGACACGCCGCTCGTCATCCCCGGCGTCAACAACGACCATATTCAGCTGGTCCGTCGCCAGCAAGCGGCGCGCGGCTGGAAAGGGTTTGTCGTTCCTCAGCCGAACTGCACCACCACCGGTCTCGCGATCACGCTCAAACCGCTGCACGATCGCTTCGGCCTCCGGCTCGTTGTGATGACCTCGCTCCAAGCGCTCTCCGGCGCTGGCCGCTCGCCCGGGGTCGCCGGGCTCGACATCCTCGATAACGTCATCCCGTACATCCCGAACGAGGAAGAGAAGGTGCAGCGCGAGACTCGGAAGATCCTCGGCACGCTGACGGACGACGGGATCGTGCCGGCGCGCTTCGCCGTCTCCTGCACCTGCACCCGCGTCAATGTGCTCGACGGCCATACAGAGACGGTTTTCGTCTCGCTCGACCGGCCGGCGACGCTCGACGAGGTGAAAGCGGCGCTTCGGGAATATGATGGGTTCGGCTCGCTGCGCTTGCCGTCGGCGCCGCCGGAGTACATCCTCGTTCACGATGACCCGTTCCGTCCTCAGCCCCGCCTCGACCGCGACACGAACGAGGGCATGACGACGGTCGTCGGCCGCCTGCGCGCCGACCCGGCGCTTGAGAACGGCGTCAAGTACGTGCTTGTCTCGCACAATACCAAGATGGGCGCAGCGCGGGGCGCGGTGCTGACCGCCGAGCTGCTTGTCTGCGAGGGGCTGCTGGGGTGAGCCCGGGCGCCCTCGCCGGCGTGCGCGTCGTCGATGCAGCGACCGGCTGGGCTGCCCTCGCAGGACGGCTGCTCGCCGACCTCGGCGCTGCGGTGGTCAAACTGGAGCCGCTCGCCGGCGAACCGGGGCGCACGGCGCCGCCGCTCGTCGCCGGCGAAAGCTTGCCCTTCTGGCGGCGCAATCTTGGAAAGCGGGTTGTCCGCCTGGCGCCGGAAGACCCTCGTCTCGGCGCACTGCTGGCGTCGGCCGATGTCGTGATCGAGGGCGGGCCGGCACAGCCCTTCGACCTCGCGCCGCTCGTCGCGGAGCGTCCCGACCTGATTGTTGCTGCTCTCCGTCCGTTCGGCGCCGGTCCGCGAGCCGCTTGGCGGGCGACCGACCTTATTGCCCAGGCGGCTGGCGGGATGCTCGCCCTCAACGGCGCGCCCGACCGCGAGCCCTTGGCTGTCGCCGGCGAACCAGCCTATGCCCTCGCGGCGCACTATCTCGTCGGCGGTGTGCTTCTCGCGCTCCGCGCGCGGCGCACGGTCGGCGTTGGCCAGCGGGTTGAGGTGACGCTGCAGGAGGCGGTCGCCTCGGCGATCGAGCCGGTCGGCGCGCTCTACAACGCCGAGGGCCGGGTCGTTCGCCGCAGCGGCGACCTCCATTGGGTGCGCGGCTACGCCATTGTCCCCTGCGCCGACGGAGATGTCGCCGTCGCCTGGAACCGCAATTTCCCGCATCTTGTCGCGCTGCTGGCGAGCGACGGCATGGCCGACGATCTCACCGATGAGCGCTATCTCGACCCGGCGGTTATCGACGCTGAGATCGATCATCTTCGCGCCGTGATCGGCCGTTGGGCGGCGACGCGGACACGCGCCGAGATTTTCCACCGCGCCCAAGAGCTGCGGCTGCAATGGGCGCCCGTCAACCGGCCGGCGGACGTGCTGGCCGACCCCCAGCTGGCGGCGCGCCGCTTCTTCACTTGGCTGCCCGGGCCGGGCGGGCGGCTGCCCGTCGCAGGAACGCCAGCGCAGCTTTCGCGGACGCCGTGGCGGCCTGGTCGGGCGGCGACACCGGCGTCCGCCGTCGCCCGGCAGGCGCTGCCGCGCCAAGCGCCCCCGCCCGGCGCACGGGGAGCGCTCGCCGGTATCCGCGTGCTCGACTTCACCTGGGTGCTTGCTGGGCCGTACGGGACGCGCATTCTTGCCGACCACGGCGCGGAGGTCATCAAAGTCCAGACCGACCGCAAGCTGGTCGGCTATGTCGGCGACGGCTACTTCGCGACGTGGAACCGCAACAAGCGCAGCATCACCCTCGACCTCGACTCCGCGGAGGCGCGCGCGCTGGCGCGGCGGCTGGTCGCGCTCTGTGATGTCGTCGCCGACAACTTTTCCGCGCGCGTGATGCGTCAGTGGGGGCTGGATGACGAGACGCTGCTCGCGATCAAGCCGGACCTGATCATCGCGCATCTGACCGGCATGGGACGGAGCGGCCCCTATGAGCACTACGTGTCCTACGGGCCGACGGCGCAGGCGCTCTGCGGCATGAGCGCCCTCACTGCCTACGGGCCGGGCGAGCGGCCGCTTGGTCTCGGCTTCTCGCTCTCCGACCATATCGCTGGGCTGGTGATGGCGAACGCGATCCTCGCTGCGCTCGACCATCGCGACCGCACTGGCGAGGGCCAGGTGATCGACGTCTCCCAGTTCGAGGCGTCCGCCAGTTTCCTCGAGGAGGCGTATCTTGAGGCTGCTGCCGGCCTCCCCGTCGACCCGCGCGGGAATAGGGGCGACCGGGGCTCGGTTGGGCCGGTCGGGCTCTTCCGCTGTGCCGGCGACGACCGTTGGCTTGCCGTGGAGGTCGAGACGAGCGAGCAGCAGGCGGCGCTCGCGCGACTGCTCGGCGTGCCGGTCGCCGACCTCGCTGCAGCGCTCGCGGCCTGGGCAAGCGAGCAGGACGCCGATGCCGCGATGCGGCTGCTCCAAGGCATCGGCGTCGCGGCAAGCGTTGTCGCGACCGCCGTCGACCTAGTCGAGCGCGACGAAGGGCTGCGGGAACGGGGGTTTTGGTGGATGGCCGCGCATCCGACGCTCGGCCTCTTCCGCACCGACGGGTCGCCGATCCGGCTGGAGAGAACGCCGCCGCCGGCGCCCCGCCCGAGCCCGCTGCTTGGTCAACATAATAGTGAGGTCTTCGTCGACCTCCTCGGCCTCGCTCCGGAAGAGGTCGCGCGGCTGGCAGCGGCGGGGGTGATCCGCTGAGGCGGCCTATAATCGTGGCCGGACGACCAGTACGATACGCTTGCCGGAGCGGTGCGGGGTGAGAGAGTGATGACGACGAAGGCAACAGTGTGGGTGTGCGGCGGCGTGGTGGGCGTGATGCTGGCGCTTGCGGCGTGCCAAGGCCCAGCGGTGACGCCCGGCCGTGCCGACCTTCCGCCGACGGCCGCGGCGTTCGCCACGGAGCTGAGCGCCGTCCAGACTCAGGTCGCGACCATGCTGCCCGGCATCCAAACCCAAGCGGCGACAGCGCTGCCCGCGCTGCAGACCCAAGCGGCGAATGCCGCGGCGACCGCAACCGCCGCTGCCCGGCGCTGAGCGAGGCGTTCGATGAGCAACCGACGCAGTATCTACGACCAGGTCGGCGGGGAGGCGACCTTTTTTGCCCTCGTCGACCGCTTCTACGCCGGGGTCGCGACCGACCCTATCTTGCGGCCGATGTATCCAGAAGGGGACCTCGCCGAAGCGCGGCGCAAGCTGGCGCTTTTCTTCATCCAGTATTTCGGCGGGCCGATGACCTATTCCGCGGAGCGCGGTCATCCGCGGCTGCGGATGCGGCACCTGCCCTTCCCGATCGACAAGGCCGCTCGCGACGCTTGGATGCGTCACATGCATCGCGCGCTCGATGAGACGCCGCTGCCGGAGGAGATCCGCGCAGAGATGCGCGCCTACTTCGAGCGGACGGCGACCTTCCTGATCAACCGAGTGCCCGACGGCACGCTGCCGGTCCGCAGCGTTGTCGAGCCGTCGGAGCACTAAAAACTCAATAGAAGGGTCATTATGCCCAGTTTTTCAGGAGCGCGGCCGCGCCGACGGACGAGAGCGCCCTGAGCGCAGCGCGCCGGCATCCGGGCAGCTCGTGCTGACTCGTCTTGGCGGCGCGCCGAGCGTGGAAGCCCGCGAACGCGCAGCGGAACCCGTCCCGCGCTAAGCGCTCGCGGGCGGCGCCTTTCAGCGCCGGAGCTCGGGATCGCTGTCCCCGCGCTCGGAGGGAGCGTTGCCTCACTCGGACGGCGCCTGCTCGCTGAAGCCGCACAGCTCCCCGCTCGGCGGACCGGCGATGGCGCGCCGCGGGGCAGGCGCGTGCATCGTTACGTCAACTTCCCGGCTGAGCGTGCCAGCTCCCAGCCGAAATCGTCGCTCTCGACTGGAGGGAGAGACCGCGCAGCGCGCCGGGCCTCCTCGAGCGTGGTCAGCGCGAACCGGACTGGATCGCCCGGCGCGCGCTGGGCGAGGAGCGGCAGGTCGGCCCGAATGACGACTGCCAGCACGGGATAGCCGCCGGTCGGCTGGTGGTCGGCGAGCAGAACGATCGGCTGGCCGTCGCCGGGCACTTGGATCGCGCCAAGCGGCAGCCCAAGCGAGGGAACATCGGCGCGGCGCGGGGCGATGGCTGGTCCCTCCAGCCGGGCGCCCATCCGGTTCGACTCGGGCGCGAGCCGCCATTCCGCCCCGACGAGCCGGGCGAGCGCGTCCGGCGGGAACCGCCGTCGGTGGGGGCCCGGAACGACGCGCACGGCCTCTTCGAGCCCGAGGTCGTGCTCGGCGGCGCGGCCGGCGCGTGCGGGCGGGTCCGGAATGAGGAAGGCGGCGAGCGTGTCACCCGCCTGAAGCCCTCGCCCGCCCAGCCCGCCGAAGCCGCCGGCAAGGTCGGTGCTGCGCGAGCCGAGGACGACGGGAACGTCGAGACCGCCGGCGACGGCGAGATAGGCACGCGCGCCGCGCCGGCGCTCGCCGAACGCGACCGTTGCGCCGCGCTGCGCTGCGACGCTCCACCCGGGCGAGACAGGACGCCCGTCGACCGTCATCCCGAGGTCGGCGCCGGCCAGCCCGAGGATGGCGGCACGGAGCAGGCGCAGCACAGGTCCCGCGAGGGTGATCTCCAGCAGCGCGGCCTCGTCGGCGTTGCCGGCGAGCCGGTTTGCCAGCGCCGCCGACCTAGCATCGAGCGCGCCACCGGCTGCGACGCCGAACTGGCCGAACCGTGCCCGCGGCCGGATATCCTGCACTGTCGTCAGCAATCCGCCTGTCAGCACCTCGAAGACGGGGGCGCTTCTCACGTCGCGATGAACCGCACCCGATCGCCCGGCATCAGCCGCGCCGGGGGCACGGCTGCCGGGTCGAAGAGGGTGACCGCCGTGCGGCCGACGAGACGCCAGCCGCCGGGGGTCGCCCGCGGGTAGATCCCTGCCCAGCCATCGGCGAGCGCGACCGCCCCCGCCGGCACGCGCACGCGCGGCGTTGCCAAGCGCGGGACCGCAAGCCGGCGCGGCAGCCCGATCAGATAGGGGAAACCGGGCGCGAAGCCGAGGAACGCAACTGTCAGCCGAGCGCGGACGAGCGCGTTGATCACGCCCTCGGGCGAGAGCCCGGCGAACTGAGCGACCTCGTCTAGATCTGGTCCGTCTGCGCCGCCGAACGCGACGGGAATGTGATGTTCGCGGCTCGCTGCCGCCGCCAGCGGCGCCGCCAGCGCTGCCCGCGCTGCGGCCGCGATCGTTTGCTCGTCAATGCTGTCCAGCTCGACGAGCACGCTCGTTGCGCCGGGAATAACGGCTGCAACGCCCGGCAGCCCATCGAGCGCGCAGCTAAGCTGGGCGACGCGGCGCGCCGCGGCAACGCTCGGCCGGCGCGCGATCTCGATCAGCAGCGCTCGCTCGCCGAAGGGACGCAGCCGCCACTCGCTCACGCCTCCATGGTATACCTTGCTCAAGACACGAGACAGCAGGGCCGATGACGATGCGTTCTGTAGACTTCAACGCCGATCTTGGCGAGAGCTTTGGCCGCTGGACGCTCGGCGACGACACGGCGCTCCTCCCGTTGATCTCGAGCGCGAACGTCGCCTGCGGGTTCCACGCCGGCGACCCGGCGGTGATCGACGAGACCGTTGCCCGCTGCCGCGAGGCTGGCGTCGCCGTCGGCGCCCAGCCGAGCTATCCCGACCTTCAGGGGTTCGGGCGCCGGTCGATGGCACTCACCCCCCGGGAGATCGAGCAAATCGTTCTTTATCAGGTCGGTGCCGTTGCCGCCTTCTGCGCCGCTCACGGCGTTCCGCTGACGCATGTCAAGCCGCACGGCGCTCTCTACAACGATGCGGTGACCGATCCCGTTCGCGCGCGCGCCATCGCGCGCGGCGTCGCCCGGGCTTGGCCCGGCCTCCCGCTGGTCGGCTTGGCGGGGTCAGCGCCGTTCGAGGAGGCGGCGCGCCGCGAAGGGCTGCCGTTCGTGCCGGAAGCGTTTGCCGACCGCCGCTACCTGCCCGACGGGACGCTGCAGCCGCGCTCCGCTCCCGGCGCGCTCATCGTTGACCCTGACGAAGCGGCAGAGCAAGCGCTCATGATCGCGCGCGACGGCGCGGTGCGCTGCATCGATGGCAGCGTCATGACGCTCCGGGCCGAGACGATCTGCTTTCACGGCGATACGCCCGGCGCGCCAGCCATCATCGCCGCGGCGCGCCAGCGGCTGGAACGTGCCGGGATCGAGGTCCGCTCCTTCGCGCTCAGAAGTCTGTGAAGCGAAACCACTCTTCCCCGCCGAGCACACCTTGGATGCGCAGGCGCTGGGGCAGATAGCGATAGGTGGCGTGCGCGTCCGGCCCGGTGCGATCGAGCAGTTCCTGCATGCGCGGACCGCTCTTCGAGATACGCCGCGCCAGCAGCCGCAGCTTCTCCTCGCCTTCCACCAGCTCGGCGATCGTGTCGAGCTGGATCAGCCAGCGCATCGGCTCGTGCTCGAGGTGGCTCCACGACCAGACGAAGGTCGCTCGCGGGTCGCGGGCGAGTTCGCGCGTTTTCAGGCTGCCTGCGCGCGTGAGCGTCTCGATCACCCAGCCCTGATTGAAATAGCCCATCAGCCGGATGCGCGGAAAGCCGCGCGCGGGATAGGTGATCATTTGGACGTTCTTCATCCGGCTGATGTGGTCGAGCGCGATGGCGCGCGCCCGCGCCGCCAGGTCGGCCGGCTGCTCCCTCATGAGATCCCTCCGCTCACGCAGTGTAGCCCATCGCTATAATCGCCGGAGCGGAGGCAGTCCTGCTGAGCGTCATCTTGCGGAATGGGCAGGCCTCATGACTGAGCGCGCTGATACGGTGATCATCGGCGGGGGGACCGCCGGCTGCGTTCTTGCCAACCGTCTCTCGGTTCACCCTGACCACACTGTCGTGGTGCTGGAAGCGGGACCCGACTTTGGCCCGGTTGCCGAAGGCCGCTGGCCGCCCGAACTGGTCGGCGGGGCCTATGTCGAAACCGACTACGACTGGGGCTACGAGATCGTGGTCCACGGTCAGCGGCTGCGCTACACCCGCGGACGGGTGATCGGCGGCTCGTCGGCAGTCAACGCCACCGGCATCAGCTGGGGGCTGCGGCGCGACTACGACGCGTGGGCGGCGGCGGGCAATCCCGGCTGGAGCTTCGACGACCTCGTGCCATTCTTCAAGCGGGTTGAGCGCTTCGAGGGAGAAGGGCTGCCCGCCCGCGGACGTGACGGCATGCTGCCGGTCACAAAGGTCGAGAGCACCTCGCCCTTTCTGGAAGCGCTCAAAGAGTCGTTCGAGGCCGCTGGCCTGCCGCCGGCTGATATCGGCGGCCCCGACGCGATCGAGGGGTACGGCGTGACGACGCGCAATCAGCGGGACGGCCGTCGCATCCACGCGGCCGAGGCGTACCTCGACCCGGCGCGCGGCCGGCCAAACCTGACCATTATCGACGAAGCGGTCGTCGACCGGATCGAGTGGCGGGACGGCCGGGCGACGGCGGTCCGCTACCTGCGCCGCGGCGAGGAGCGCGTGATCGCGGCGGGACGCGTCGTCCTCGCGGCCGGTGCAATCGGCGACCCGCTCGTGCTTCAGCGGTCGGGCATCGGCCCGGAGGAGCGGCTGCGCCGCCTCCTGCCGCCGGGGCGCGCCATCCATCCCCTGCCCGGGGTCGGGCAGAACCTGCACGATCACTTTGGCACCCGCGCCTACTACCGGCCGTCGCTCCAGTTCTACCGGCTGCTGGCCGAGCGCGATCCTGCTTTGCCGCCGGATGGCCGCTTCAGCATCTCGGCGCGCGTCCGCAGCGACCGTCGGCTCGACGCGTACGACCTGAACATCGGGATCGCCCATACTGCCCGGCCGCAGCGGCCGGCGAATCCGCTGGCGCCCCTGCCGGATGTCATCACCGCGATTGTCTTTCTCGTTCACCTGAAGGGGACCGGGTCGGTCGCAATTTCAGGACCGGACCCCGCCGACCCGCCGGTCATCGACCCCGGCATCGGCGACAACGACGATATCGAAGCGGTCGCGCGCGGGGTCGAATGGGTACGCGCGCGCTTTGCGCACCGCTCGATGTGGGACTGGGTCGGCCTCGAAGAGCTGCCCGGTCCGGCGGTGAACGGTCCCTCGATCCGCGCTTGGGTGCGCAATCATCTCGCGCTCTATCACCACCCGACCGGAACCTGCAAGATGGGTCCGTCGAGCGACCCCCTCGCGGTCGTCGACCAGGCCGGCAAGGTCTACGGATTTGACAATCTCTACGTTGCCGACGCTGCCATCATGCCGAGCATTCCGCGGGGCATGATCATTCTCACCGTCTATGCGATCGCGGAGAAGATCGCTGCGGGGCTCGCCGCCTAATAGCTTGCCAGCGGCACGAAGACGGAGAAGGCGGAGCGCGGGAGCGACCCGCTCGGCGCCTCCGGCGGCGCGGGGCGCGTCGGCGCAGGGGAGGCGGGAGTCGGTGTCGGCGTGGCGGTCGGGACGGGCGTTGGAGTGGAAGGGAGAGGCGTCGGCGTGGGGGTCGGATGGAGATTGCTGATCCGGCGCGCCCAGGCGGCAGCGTCAATCCGGCCCGCGCCATACTCGTCGTCGCGTCCCGGCGGGCCGAGATCGAGCGCCGTCTCAATGATCTGCTGGCGGACGTGGTCGGCGGTGAGCGAGGGCGTTCGCGACCAGATAAGCGCTGCCAGCCCGGCGACCATCGGCGAGGCCATCGACGTGCCCGAGAGGGAAAGATACCCGCCGCCGCGGTAGGTGCTGAGGATGCCGACGCCGGGAGCGGCGACGCCGACCGCGCTGCCTCGTGTGCTGAAGCTCGCTCGGCGGTCAGCGGCGTCGGTCGCGGCGACGGCGAGCACTCCTCGCGAGGCGCCAGGATAGACTGGGGTATTCCCGTTCGCGCCGGTGTTGCCGGCAGAGGCGACG
Source organism: Dehalococcoidia bacterium (assembly GCA_025054935.1). Classification (NCBI taxonomy): domain Bacteria; kingdom Bacillati; phylum Chloroflexota; class Dehalococcoidia; species Dehalococcoidia bacterium. The sequence continues at coordinate 86,702 of JANWZD010000012.1, forward strand.
ATCAGCATGCCGGCAGCAGTCGCCCGATCGATCGCGTCTTGGAGCGCGACCGAGTTTGTCGTCGTCCCGAGGCTGATATTGACAATCTTCACCCCTCGCTCGCGGGCATACTCCAGCGCTAGGATCAGGTCGGACCCGTAGCCCGCACCGCTCCCGTTCAGCACTTTCAGAGGCAGGATCGGCACTCCCCAAGCCAGGCCGGCCACCCCGATGCCGTTATTGCCGGCAGCAGCGATGATGCCGGCAACGTGGGTGCCGTGGCCGTAATCGTCGTTCGGGGAGTCGTTTTTGTCGACAAAGTTCCATCCTGGCAGGATGCGGCCAGCGAATTCAGGATGGGCAAGGTCGATGCCCGAGTCGATGACGGCGACGGTGATCGCGGCAGTGCCGGTGATGATGCTCCACGCGACCGGCGCGCCGATCTTCGGCAGTGCCCATTGCTCTGGGTAGCGGTTGTCGTTCGGTTCGAGCTGAGCGTAGATCGGGAAATCGCGCTCGATGTGGCGGACGCGGGGGTCGCGCCGCAAAGCGGCAACGGTTGCCTCCTCGCTGCCGGGCGCGGGCGTGATGATTGCAACGTGCTCGGACTGCGCGAGGCGTGGTATCCCCGCGGGTCCCGGCGGCTGGGCGTCCCCCGTTACCGGCGCATAAAGCACGATCAGCCGCCCAGACGGGTTGTCTGGCTCGGCGGCTTGTCCGATCTCCGGCGCCCGGACAATGAGGAACCCCGCGCCGCCCGCCAGGACGAAACAGAGGAAGAGCAAGCTGGGACGCATGCCGCCCGCGCGCTCGAGAAATTGCGCCGCTCGGCCGAGAACTCCGGCGTCGCTGGATGCGCGCTCCTAGGGCGTATTTCGGTCTGCAGCGCTTCATTCCGAAGAGGCTCGCGCGAGAACTGGGCAAGAAATCCCACGGCGCTCTCGGAAAGAGCGTCTTGCGGATGGATCCAAAAAGTCCTACCGCCGGTAGCTCCACTCGCTTGACCGGTAGAAAGCGATCAAGGCGGGGAGGCGCTCGCGCTCCGCTGCGGTCAGCGTTCCCCGGTCAAGCGGTCCGACCGTTGCCGCAAACCCCGCGACGATCGCCGCGCAGATCGCTGCAAGCGGAGGGAGCGGGAGCAGTTCCTCGAGCGCAGTCGCCTCGCGCTCGAGGCGCGCGACCAGCGCCTCCCGGTCGCTAACCGCGAGCCGCTCCGCGAGGGCCCGACGGTCGAGCGAAAGAGGGAGGCTGCCGTGCTGCAGCACTGCGCCGTCCCGACGGAGCTGGGCGCTTCCGACAAGCTTGCGCCCGCCGGCAGTCAGTTCATAGGCTGAGGGGATGTCGTAGCACGCCGGTCCGCTCGGCCGCGGCGCGCGCGGACGCGGCAGCGCAATCGCCAGCGCCGGCACGCCAAGCTGCGCCAGCCCAGCGGCGAGCGCGGCGGCGATCCGCTGCGCGGCAAGGGCAATTCCGCCGACGACGAGGGGGTCGTCCGCGCGCGCGATGACCGCGTAGGTGATCTCGCGGTCGTGCAGCAGCGCTCGCCCGCCGGTTGGCCGTCGCACCCAAGCGCGGCCGGGCGTTCCCGGGGGGGCGGCGAGCGCTCGCTCCACCGCTTGGAACGCGCCGAGGGAGAGACAGGGCGGCGACCACTGATACAGCCGCAGAGTGGGCGGCGCCTGCCCAGCGGCGACCGCGTGGTGGATGGCGGTGTCGATCGCCATGTTGGTGGCGCCGTCAGCGGCGGGGTCAAGCAGGAGACGCCACGTCACTGCGTCGGTAGGATCGCTTCGATCAAGCGGTCGGCGGCGCTGTACGGGTCGAGCTTGCGCGCGGCCACCTCGGCGACCACCTCCTCGAAGAGAGTGCTGTCGCCGACCGCTCGGCTCAGGCGTGCCAGCAGTCTCGTCCGGGTCACTTCCAGCACGCGGCGCTCAGCTTGGCGCCGCGTCAGGCGGTCGAGCCGGCTGCTCGCCGCGAGATAGGCGAAGTGGGCGTCGATCTCTTCGCGCAGCCGGTCGACCCCCTCGCCCGTGGTCGCAACGGTAGGCACTATCGGCGGCGGTCGATCGAGCGGCGCGCCGAGCGCGATCATGGTGCGCAGCTGACGGACCACGGCATCCGCGCCCTCGCGGTCTGCCTTGTTGACGACGAAGATGTCGGCGACCTCGAGCAGGCCGGCCTTCATCGCTTGGATATCGTCGCCCATCCCCGGCACGAGCACGACGATCGTCGTGTGCGCCTCGCGGACGATGTCGACTTCGGCTTGGCCGACACCGACGGTCTCCACGACAATAACATCGTTGCCGACTGCGTCGAGGATGGTGATGACATCGCCGGTCGTCTCGGCCAGTCCGCCGAGCGCTTCGCGCGCCGCCATCGACTTGATGAAGACGCCGGGGTCGCCCGCGAGGTCTTGCATGCGGATGCGGTCGCCGAGCACTGCGCCGCCGCTCAGGGGGCTGCTCGGGTCGACCGGAACGATCGCCACGCGCTTCCCTTGCCGCCGCATGGCGAGCGCCAGCGCATTGACCAGTGTGCTCTTGCCAGAGCCGGGCGCGCCAGTGATCCCGACGACGTGGGCGTGTCCTGAGCGCGGATAGAGGGCGCGGAGGGCAGCGCGCCCGTCGGGAGTTCCGTCTTCGACGCGCCGCAACAGCTGTCCGAGCGCCCGGCGGTCTCCCGCAAGGGCGCGATCAACGAGGTTCATCGCTGCTCCTATCTCGAAGCAATTGTCGCGGATCGGCGCGCGGCGCGACCTCTACACTTTCTACCATGCCGAGCGCGGGCTCTCTCCTGACCGGTTCTTTCACCGCTCGGGTGGCGAAGACGCGGCTGACGCCCGGGCTGTCGCTCGTCGTGCTGGGCGGCGCTCTCGCGCTCGTTCTCTGGCCGCTCTTCGCCGTTTCGCTTCCGGTCACCCATGACGGGCTCAACCATCTGCAGCGCCTCGTCGCGTTCGACGCGCTGCTGCGGAGCGGCCTTCTCTATCCGCGCTGGTATCCGATGTTCGCCTCGGGCTATGGCTATCCCCTCGGCAATTTCTATCCGCCGCTCGCGCTGTATGTCGCGGAGCTGCCGCTGCTGGCGGGCGCCGGGCCGACGCTCGCGCTGAAGCTGGCGTTCGCCCTCGCCCTTGGCGGGGCGGCGGCGGGCGCCGCGCTCTTCATCGGGCGGGTGACGGGCGCTGCTCCCGCAGGGGTGCTGGGCGGGGTCGCCTTTCTTGCCGCGCCGTATTTCGTTGCGACGGTGTATGACCGCGGAGCTCTGCCGGAAGCGCTCGCGCTCGCGCTGCTGCCGTGGTCGCTCTGGGCGATCGATCGCTGGGGTGGCGGCCGAGCTGGCCTGCCGCTGCTCGCCGCTCTCCTTGCTGCTCTCGTGATGACGCACCTCGTCGTCGCTGCGGCTGGCTGGGCCCTTGCTGCGCTCTGGTGGGGCGCTGCCTCGCGGAGGCCGCTCTGGCGGCTGCCGCTGCCGTTCCTGATCGCGGCCGGCTTGTCGGCCTTCGTCTGGCTCCCCGCGGCACTCGAAGCGCCGGCGGTCTCGCTTGACAACTTTGCGCGGAGCACGAGCGCGGCGGCGAACGCGCTTCCGCTCCGCGATCTCGTCGATCGAGCGCTGATCTCCGAAGTGGGGACATTCCCCTACCGTTTGGGGCTGATTCAAGTTGTCCTTGCGGGGATCGGGTTCCTTGCCGCGCTGCCTGTCCGCGGCGCCCGGCGCGCGGCCGTGATTGCGCTTCTCCTCTTCGCAGGATGCGCTCTTGCGGCCACGACGCTCGCCGCCTCCCTCTGGGCCCAGCCGGCGCTCCAAGCAGTCCAATTTCCTTGGCGGCTGCTCGGCCCGGCGTCGCTCTTTGCGGCTCTGCTCATCGGATTCCTCGCCAGGGGCCGGTTGGGGTGGGGAATTGCGCTTGCCGGCGCGGCGCTGCTGCTCCTCGGGGGGGTGGGCGGACTGCGTCCGGCCGACCGCGAGGTTGACGACCGCACGCTCTCGGTCGGCGGGGCCGCCCGACGGGAGTGGACAGAGGGGACGATCGGCACCACCACCGCTGCCGAGTATCTGCCGGCCGCGGCGCGTGCGGCCTACGCGCCGGGCCCGCTGCCCGCAGCGATCACGGCTGACGCGCCGCCGCTCCGCTCGGCTCGCCTCGAGTCGTGGACCCCGCTCGGCTGGCGGCTGGCCGTCGTCGCGGACGAGCCGACCGTGCTTCGTCTCCATCAGTTTGCGTTCCCCGGCTGGTCGGCATGGGTCGACGGGGCGCCGACGCCGGTTCGCGCCGACGGGCCGCTTGGACTGGCCACCGTCGCGCTTCCCCCCGGGGAGCACACCGTTGACGTTCGCTTCACGACAACGCCCCCGCGGATGGCAGGAGCGCTGCTGAGCGGGCTGACAGCGGTTGGGCTGGGATGGCTGATCGCGCCGGCGGCGGCCGCCGGCGCTGCTGCCGGGATGCTCGCGCTGGGGATCGCGCTGGCGCTGCTGCCGCTGCCGCGCAGTTCGACGCTGACCCCGGCCGATCTCGGCGGCATCTGGCTGACCGGGGGCACCGCGGAGGCCGGGCATGACCGCGTGACGACGACGCTCATCTGGCTCGCGGCTCAGCCCGGGGGTGAGCGGCTGACAGTTCGACTCCGCGACGAGAGCGGAAGGCTGCTCGCCGAGGCGGTTGGGTATCCCCTGTGGAACACCGCGACCCGCTGGTCGGCAAACGAACTGATCTCCGACCAGCGGGCGCTGGCGATCCCGGCCGGCCCGGCGCGGCAGGCAACAATCGAGGTCGAGGCGGCGGGACGAACGGCTGTTGTCGGCAGCATCGCGCTGCCCGCGAGGACAGAGCGAGCGACCCCCCTTGCCAACCGGCTCGAAGCGCGTTTTGGGGAGCAGGTGGCCCTCACGGGCTGGGAGGTGACCGGCGTCGGCCCTGACCGGTCGCTCCAGCCGGGCGGCGCGGTCGACCTGACGCTCGAGTGGACGGCGCTCCGCAGCGTTGACGAGGACTATACGGTCTTCGTCCATCTAATCGGCCCGGATGGCCGCCGCTACGGCCAGTCCGACAGTCAGCCGGCAGCCGGGCTGGCGCCGACAACCCTTCTGCTGCCCAGCGCGCCGCTGCGCGAGCGGCGGCGGGTGCCGGTCGCGGCCGACGCGCCGCCGGGACGGTATCAGCTCGAGGTCGGCCTCTATCGGCTGGCAGGCGGCGACCGGCTGCCGCTGGCTGGCGGAGGCACAGCGGTCACGCTCGGGCCGTTCAAGATCGCGAGCCGGCCTGCTTCCCTGCCGGCAGTGGATCCGATCGAAGCGCAGTTCGGGCCGATTGCGCTTGCCGGCGGTCGTGCCGAACCGGAGGCGCTCACCCTCCTCTGGCGCGCTGTCGAGCCGCCGACCCGTGACCTGAGCGTTGCCGTGCACCTGCTGGACCCATCCGGGCGGCTGGTTGCCCAAGCTGACGGCCCGCCCGATGCCGGCCGCTACCCGACGAGCCTATGGTCGCGGGGGGAGCTGATCCTCGACCGCCGCCCGCTCCCCCGCGTCGCTGCCGACCGCGTCGCTGTCTGGCTGTATGACCCAGCGAGCGGAGCGCGGTTCGGGGAGCCGGCACTCCTCCCGCTCCTGCCGCGCTAGCTGCATCGCGCCCCCAGCAGCCTGCAGATGGCCGCCGACGCCATCGCTGGGAGCGGCAGGGGCAGATGTTGACTAACTTGACCTACAAGGTAGATACTGCCTTCATCACAGGTCGTCGCGACAAGCGCGTCAGGGTGGAGTGAGGAGAGAATGTCAGTGCAGGTTCGGCTTCCGGGCCCGCTCGAGTCGCTGACCGGCGGCAAGCGCGTGCTCGAAGCAGAAGGAACAACGGTGAGCGAGGTGCTTCGCCACCTGAGCGAGGTGTATCCCGGTCTGCGGGAGCGGGTCGTTGCCGAGAACGGCGAGATCCATCGGTTTGTCAACATCTACCTCAATGATGAGGACATACGGTTCATCGGCGGGATCGAGACCCCCGTCAAGGATGGCGATACGCTGGCGATCTTGCCGGCGCTCGCCGGCGGCGCCGACGATGAAGGTCGCTAATATCATCGAGGCGGTCGGCCGAACGCCGCTTGTCGAGCTCTCTACCCTCTCGCCGAAACCGGGGGTCCGGCTGTTTGCCAAGCTGGAGGGGGTGAACCCCGCCGGTTCGGTGAAGGACCGCGTCGCGCGGGCGATGATCCTTGAGGCAGAGGCGAGCGGGGCGCTCACGAAGGACAAGATCATCCTCGAGCCGACGAGCGGAAACACCGGGCTTGCCCTTGCTCTCCTCGGTCGACGGCTCGGCTACCGCGTGGCAGTCGTGCTGCCAGACAACGTCGGCCCCGAACGGCAGCAGGCGCTGCGCGCGTTCGGGGCCGAGATCATCTTTTCCGATGGGCGCTACGGCTCGAATGGCGCGATCCTCAAGGCGCAGGAGATCGCTACTCGCGATGCGCGCTATTTCATGCCGTTCCAATATGCCAATCCAGCGAACCCGCGGGCGCACTATGAGACGACCGGGCCGGAGATCCTTGCCGACCTCGAGGGCGAGGTCGATGTCTTTGTCGCCGGGCTCGGCACCGGCGGCACCTTGATGGGCGTCGGGCGCCGGCTGCGCGAAGTGAACCCGAAGGTGAAAGTCGTCGCGGTCGAGCCGCATCCCGGCGAGCAGGTCCAGGGGCTTCGCTCGCTCGCCGACGGCTATATCCCCCCCATCCTCGACCTCGCCCAGCTCGACGCGAAGTTCGTCGTCCGCTCGGCCGACGCCTTCGCCGGCGCGCGTCTCCTCTTGGAGCGGGAAGGGATCTTCTCTGGTGTCTCCGGCGGCGCGGTGATCCAGGGCGCGCTCCGCGCCGCGAGCCGCATCGAGCGGGGAAATGTCGTCGCGCTGCTCGCAGATGCGGGCTGGAAGTATCTCTCCGCAGGGTTCTGGACGGCGCCGCGCGACCAGTTTGAGCAGATGAGCGGCGACCAGCTCTGGTGGTGACCGGCGCCTCGACAACCGGTCCTGCCGGAGCGGCTGCTCGCCGGCGCCTCGCGGAGACGGCGCTCCCTCCGGCCGCGGAGGAGCTGCGCGCAGTGCGGTCTCCCCTGTCGATCCCGCGGTCGGCCCGGCGGCGGGCCATTCGCCGGCACGCATCCGCTCTCCCAGTCCGGCTGCGCGCCGACGGTCTGGGGGCGTCCTTTCGGACGAGGAGCAGCGAGGCGCAGCGTCTTCCGGGAGAGCGGAACCGTTTTCGCGGTCCTCGCGCCGCCGCGGCCTCCTGCTCGGCGTTCGGCCGATGACCGCCGCGGTGGCCTGCGCTGTCGTGCTCACGGCGTCAGAGAGCGTGGCGGTGAGCGCCCCAGTGGTGCACAACCCTCTCGCCAGAACTCGGCGGCCCGCCATCCCGGAGCGGCACGTTGCCGAGCTCTGGCTGCCGCCGGCGGCGAGCATGGGCAGAGAAACGCTCGTCTGCGCTGGCGGACGTCCCTTCCAGCGGGGGCGGCGCGCGCCGCGCCGTGTTGTGCGAAGTTCGGCCGGTTGGCTGGCCGCTCTATACTTCCTGCATGACGGTCGCAACGATCTTCCGCATCGTCCGCTTCAGCAAGAGCGACCTTGAGCACGAACGCAAGAAGCTGATCGCAACCTACTTCTCGGCCTATCGCCGTTTCCCGGAATATGCCTACCGCGATCCGGGCGAGGTCGAGGAGTACCTCAACTGGCTGTTTCGCGGGGACAAGAAGGGGTTTTTCGTCGCCCGGGCGGGGCGGGAGATAGTCGGCTGGATGTCGGTCCATGATTCATGGCGCGGCTGGCGAAGCGAGCAGCGGGAGGCGCAGGGCGAACTGCAGGAACTCGTTGTCGCTTCCGAATTTCAGGGGCAGGGGCTCGGGCGGCGGCTGCTCGCGCTCGCCATTCGTCACGTTGCGCACGCCAAGCGGCGCAGCATCGGCCTCTATGTTGGGGAGCGGAACGAGCCGGCGAAGCGCCTGTACGAGCGCTATGGCTTTACGGTCGAGTCACGCTGGAGTATTTGGCTCCGCATGCGCCGGCCAATCGACCCAGTCGTCGATGAGATGCTTGAGCGTATCCCGGACGACCCCAAGGTCTGACAGCCGCACGGTCTCGCGGTCGCTGTGCGCTGTGCCGAGCTCGCCGGCGCCGAACACCACCGCGGGGATCCCTTTCAGCACGAGGTTCTGCGCGTCGGTCCAGCTGGCCATCCCGCCGAGGCGTGGCGTCCTGCCGGCGCGCGCGACGGCTGCAGCAAGCCGGCGGACGATTTCCGTTTCGCTGTCCAACTCGAACCCGGGCGACTCGTCGAGGATAGTGAGCGTGCCCCCAAATTGGGCCACGACCTCGGCGACGGCCGCACGCGCCTCGGCGAGGTCGATGTGGGGCCAGATCCCGAGGTCGAAGCGGATGGTGCAGAACGGCGGCACCACGCCGACTTCGTAGCCGCCGGCGATGGTGCCGAGGGTGGTCCAGGGCGGGCCGAGAAGCGGATGGTCGGTGGTGAAGTAGGGAAGGGCGCAGATAGCGCGGTAGCAGTCGACAGCAGCGAGGATGGCATTGTGCCCGTACTGGGGCTGTGTCCCGTGCGCCGGCCGTCCCGGCATCCGCACCTCGCACTCGAGGAAGCCGCCTTGCGCCGGGCAGATCGCGAGGTCGGTCGGTTCGAGCACAACCGCCATCGCCGCTCGCGGCGCGAGCGCGAGCGAGCCGCGGCCCAGCCGCTCTTCATCAGCGGTGATTGCGACCTCACAGGGGCCGCGGCTCGCTTCGAGCGCGGCGAGCAGGGCGGCAATCTGCCCTTTGGTGTCGTTCACTGCTCGGCCGATGAGCAGGTCGCCTTCGCGCCGCAGCGTGAAGGGGTCAGGGTGGTCGTAGGGAGGGAAGGTATCGGCGTGGCTGCAGAGCAAAGGGCCGCCCTCGCCGCGCGTCGCGACGACATTGAATCGCCCCGGGAGGACCTCCTGCAGCTCGACCCGAAGCCCGAGCCGGTCAAGCGCTCGCGCAATGAAGCGTTGAACCTCAGTTTCGCTCTCGTGGGAAGGGAAGGCGATCAGCTCGGCGGTCAAGGCCGCCAGGTCGAGGCTCATCGCGCCGCGGCGAGCCGCCACGCTTCCGAGTTGAGGAGCTCGCTCACGGCGGCTCCCAGCTTGTCCGGGTCGTGACGGATGACCGTCAAGCTTTTATGGACGTCTCGCCCTTCCCGGTCGATGAACAGCTCTTCGCGCATGTCGGTCATGAGGTCTGCCTCGATGAGGAAGGCGCCTTCGATCAGCGTGAACTTGTCGGCGGTGTTCGCGAATGTCACCCGGCTGAGCATGGCCACGTTCGGATCGAAGACGACTTGCGACTGCTTCTTCTCGCGGTAGGCGGCGAGCAGCTTGTCGTTGGGCGGCCGCTTGTTCACCAGAATGTAGTCGATCTGGATCTTCGCCAGCGAGTGGATGGCGCGCACGTGATCGGCGACGGTGAACCCGTTGGTCTTGCCGGCCTGGGTCATGATGTTGCACACGAAGATCGTCTTTGCCGAACTGCGCCGAACGGCCTCGGCGATGTCGGGCACGAGCAGCGGCGGGATGACAGAGGCGAACAGGTCGCCCGGCCCGATGACGATAACTTCGGCCTTTTCGATCACCTCGAGGGCATCCGGGTTCGCCTCCGGCACGCCGCCGCCGACGCGCTGAACGCTGACGTGAGCGATCGGCTCGCCGCTCGTGCGTTGGAGGATCGCCGTTTCGCTCTCGAGGTGCGCGCCGTCGCGCGTGGTCGCCGTCACGATCACCTCATCGTTGCTGGCGCGCAGCACGCGGTCGCGCAGCAGGCCGAGCTCCGAGCGGGTGCGCGCTGGACCGCGGCCGAGAGTAATTCCCCACAGGTTTGCGGTCACGTTCTTCAGACCTCGGAGCGCGATCGAGAGCCCGGGCCCGCCGCCGATGCAGACGATGACCGGCGCGTTTCGCAGCGCCTTCTCGCGGTAGAGGATATCCACCAGCCGCTCGTCGCCGGTGGTCGCGAGGAACGGCTGAAGGAGGGAGCGGTTGAGGCGGATAATGGCGAAGGCAGTGAGGGCGACCCCCGCGCTGATAAAGAGCACGCCGCGGATCCACCGGTCGATGAACTGGAGCGTCAGCCAGTAGAACACCTCCGGCAAGGGGGCCTGGCGATAGATCGTCACCAGCAGGTAGCCGATCCCGAGGCTGATCATGGCAATGCCGACGAGGAGGGCGAGCACCCACCGCTTCACCCCCATCCCGACAATGAACCAGCGCAGGTCCGGACGCACGGCCATCGGCGCTATTCGACCGTCACGCTCTTCGCGAGGTTGCGCGGCTGATCGATGTCGCACCCGCGCGCAACACCACAATAGTAGGCGAGAAGCTGGAGCGCGACGACATTTGGGATCGGCGCGAGCAGGTCGTTGACGCGGGGAACGACGAGACAGTCGGTCAGCAGGGCGCGCAGTTCGGTATCGTCATCGGCAATGAGGCCGGCGACCCAAGCTTTGCGCGCCAGCACTTCTTGCACGTTCGAGACCATCTTCTCGTAGATCTCGCTCTGGGTCGCAATGGCGATCACGGGCGTTCCCGGTGCAAGCAGCGCCAAGGCACCGTGCTTCAGTTCGCCGGCGGCATACGCTTCCGAGTGGATGTAGCTGATCTCCTTCAGCTTGAGGCTGCCTTCGCGCGCGATCGGCTCGTCGAGATTGCGGCCGATAAAGTAGACGTCGTTGTGCTGGGCGAGGCGGTCGGCGAAGGCTTTGATCTGGTCGGCGTGAGCGAGCACGCGCTCAACGACCCCGTCGAGCGTCCGCAGCTCTTGGCTGAGGTGAGCGAGCAGTTTCTCGTGGTGATGGGGGCGGAACTGCGCGAGGTACATCAGCAGCAGATGCAGCGCGACAATTTGTGCGGTGAAGGCCTTGGTCGATGCAACCGCGATTTCCGGTCCGGCGCGCGTGAGCAGCACGTGGTCGGCGATCCGGCTGAGGGTGCTGCCGATGACGTTCGTGATGGCGATGACGCTCGCGCCCCGCTCCTGAACCCCGCGCACGGCGCTGACCGTATCGGCCGTTTCACCGGATTGCGAGATCGCGATCACGAGGTCGGGGGGGCCGCCGCCCGGCGGGCGGGAGCGGGGCGCCCCCGCGAGCGCCACCAGGACCGGCACGCCCAGCCTGGGCGCGCACCCATAATAACCGACCACACCGGCGTGAAAGGCGGTACCGCAGCCGAGAAAGAGCACGCGCCGCGCTCGGCGGATTACGCTTGGCGGGAGCAGGAACTCCTCGAGCATTACGCGGCCGTCGGCGAGCAGGCGGTCGCGCAGCGTATCGCGAATGGCGCGCGGCTGTTCCTCGATCTCCTTCAGCATAAAGTGGGGATAGCCGCCCCGCTCGGCGATGTCGGCGGGCCAGTCGACGCTCAAGACACGCTCGCTGGCAGGCCGGCGGCGCCCCACCACCGGCTCGGCGCGGAACAGGTCGACATGGACAGTGGTCGGCGTCAGGATGGCCATCTCGCCGTCTTCGAGGATCACCACCCGCTTCGTGAACCGCAGCAGCGAGGAGATATCGGACGCGACGAACAGCTCGCCGGCGCCGATCCCAATCACAAGCGGGGGGGTGTCGAGCTTGGCAGCGATCAGCGTGCCGGGGTGGAGACGCGAGGCGACGACCAGCGCAAACGACCCCGTCACCTGCCCGAGCGCCGCTTTGACCGCGGCTTCGAAGTTTCCGTCGTAGTGCAGGGCAACGAGGTGGGCGAACAATTCGGTGTCGGTCTGCGACCGGATGACGCACCCGCGCGCGCGCAAGCGCTCGCGCAGGTCGTTGGAATTCTCGAAAATGCCGTTATGGACGACGGCGAAATCGCCGGCGCTGTCGGTGTGCGGATGGGCGTTGACATCGCTCGGCTCGCCGTGGGTCGCCCAGCGGGTGTGGCCGATGCCCGTCGTGCCGGAGAGGGTGAGGCCGGCGAGCCGCGCGGCGAGGTCGCTGACTTTCCCGGCGCACTTGACTACCTGCAGCGCGCTCCCGTCGACGACAGCGACCCCTGCCGAGTCATAGCCGCGGTAGGTGAGATGGGTCAGCCCTGCCATGAGGACCGGCAAAGCTTGGTTGCTTCCGACGTAGCCGATTATGCCGCACACGGGCGCTCCTCACGCCGTGCGCCTCCGCGGGCGCAGGGCACGAAGACGGGGGGCAGCGCATCGCCGCGGCGCTCCAGGAGGCACACCTGAACAACGGCGGCGGCGGGGACAAGGTTCCGCGCGCCGCCAGCGGCAGAGCAGAGCGGCTGGGTCGAATGGGGCGCGGTCATCCGGATTACGAGCCGAGCACGCCGGCTGCTACTAGGCCGTTCGGGTCGTGCAGAACCCGCGGTCGGCCGCGCCCGATCCCGTAATAGATGAACCCCTCACGCCGCATCTCGCGCGGGTCATAGATATTCCGTCCATCGATAATAACGGGCCGCTCCATCACCCCCTTCAGCTGGCGAAGGTCGAGCTGTTTGAACTCGTTCCATTCGGTGACAACCACGAGGGCGTCGGCGCCCGTTGCCGCATCGTAGGGGTCACGCGCAAAGACGGTCTCCGGCGGCAGGTGCGGCCGCGCCTGCTCCATCGAGAGCGGATCGAAGACTCGCAATTTCGCGCCTTCGAGATGAAGGAGGTGGGCGATCTCCAGGGCCGGCGCTTCTCGCGTGTCGTCGGTCTGCGGCTTGAACGAGAGGCCGAGCAGCGCGATCGTCTTCCCGTCGAGCGAGCCCAAGATGTCGCGGAGGCGCAGCACCACAAGGCGGCGCTGCGAGCGGTTGATCTCCATCACCGCGTACAGAAGCTGGGGATGGCGCCCGTGGATTGCGGCCATGTGGGCGAGTGCCTGCACATCTTTCGGGAAGCAGGAGCCGCCATAGCCGACGCCCGCTTCAAGGAAGGCAGGACCGATCCGCTTGTCGAGCCCCATGCCGCGCGCGACTTCTTTAACATCTGCCCCCAGCTCGTCGCAGATGACGGCGATCTCATTGATGAAGCTGATGCGCGTCGCGAGGAAGGCGTTTGAGGCGTACTTGATCATCTCGGCGGTGCGCGTATCGGTGATGATCACCGGGGCGGCGAGCGGCTTGTGCAGTTCGGCGACCCGCTGCGCGGCTTCGTGATCTTCCGCTCCGAGGACGACGCGGTCAGGGTTCATGAAGTCGGAGATAGCGCTGCCCTCGCGCAGGAACTCAGGATTGGAGACGACGGCGAACTGGGCATTCGGATTGATCCGCCGGATGATCGTCGTGACGAGGTCGCCGGTGCCGATGGGCACGGTGCTCTTGTTGATGATGATCGTTGGTCCGCGCAGGCTCCGCGCGATCTGCTCGGCGGCGGCGCGCACATAGCGCAGGTCGGCTTCGCCGTCGACCCCAGAAGGGGTGCCGACGGCGATGAAGACAAACTCCGATTGGCCCACCGCGCGGTCGTAGTCGGTAGTGAAGTGGAGGCGCCCCGCTGCCATGTTGCGCCGGACCATTTCTTCTAGCCCGGGCTCGTAGATGGGCAGCTTCCCTTGGAGCAGGCCATTGACCTTGCGCTCGTCGATATCGACACCAATGACGCTGTTGCCGAGGTCGGCAAAGCACGTCGCTGTAGTCAGCCCGACGTAGCCAAGCCCAATGACGCTGATCTGCTTCACTCTCCCGTCCCTCCTTGGGTAGCTGGCGCTTCAGCGGCCGGACTGTCGCGCAGTATAGCGCCGCCTCTCTGCTCAGAACAACCGCCACTTACAGCGCCAGTGCGCAACAGCGCTTCGAGTTATCCTCCGGCGAGGAGCGCAACAAGGTTCACCAAGACCAGCGGATTGGTGACGAGCGCAATCGCGATCCCGAGAGCGTATCCCCACCCGAGCGAGAGCGAGGTGAGCCGACTGACAAGAAGGACACAGAGGCCGATCGTAATGAACGCGGTCGCAACTTGCGAGGCGATGATGAGGGGAGCCTCGCCGGGCCCATGGGGCGCCTGGGTGAAAGCGAGGGCATAGAGCACCGAGCCGAGCAAGAAGTTGAGCGGTCCGGCGAAAGCAGCGGTCACCGTCATCACCACGAGCCCGCGCCAATTCGGGGGTGCCGGGGGCGTCGCGGGGTGCTCTCGCGCTCGCTTTCGTTTCTTCGCCACGGGCGGCTAGGGGTTATCCCGCGTTTCGAGTTCGAACGCGGCATGAAGCGCCCGCACCGCATCCACGACCCGGTCAGCGGCAATAATGCAGGTGATCCGGATCTCGGAGGTCGTGATCATCTCGATGTTGATCCCGGCGCGGTACAGCGCGTCGAACATCCGCGCGGCGTAGCCGGGAGCGCTCTGCATCCCGCTCCCCACGATGCTCACCTTGCCGAGATCGCTGGTGGTGGTGACGGCCTCGGCGCCGATCGCTTTCGCCACCTCCTGCGTCAGCGCTGCCGCTTTCGGCAGGTCTGCCTTGGCGACCGAGTAGGACAGGTCGGTCTTCCCGTGATGCCCGGTGTTCTGGACGATGACATCGACCGAAATGCCGGCCTCGGCGAGCGGACCGAAAACCTGCGCGGCGATCCCGGGGCGGTCGGGCACGCCGATGATCGTTACCTTGCCGACGTTGAGATCGTGGGCGATTCCGCGCACTTTGTTGCCTTTCTCCATCGAAACTCCTCGGTGAATGAGGGTGCCCGGCCGGTCGTTGAAGCTGGAAGCGACGAGGATCGGCTGGTCAAACAGTTCCCCCAGTTCGACCGCGCGCGCTGCCATCACCTTTGCGCCCTGACTGGCCAGTTCCAGCATCTCTTCGTAGGAGATATCGTCAAGCTTCCGCGCCTCAGGGACGATGCGAGGGTCGGCCGTGAAGATCCCGTCAACGTCGGTGTAGATTTCGCAGGCCGCTGCCTCGAGCGCCGCCGCCAATGCCACGGCAGTGGTGTCGGAGCCGCCTCGGCCGAGCGTCGTGATGTCAAATTCCTCGGTAAAGCCTTGGAAGCCGGCGACGATCACGATCCGGCCGCGGTCCAATTCGCGGCGGATCCGCACGGGGTCGACATCGAGGATTCGTGCGGCGCCGTAGCGCGCTTCGGTGCGGATGCCGGCCTGGTAGCCGGTCAGGCTGATCGCCTCGTGGCCGAGGTCGCGCAGCGCCATCGCGAGCAGCGCAATCGAGACAATCTCCCCGGTCGAGAGCAAGAGGTCGAGCTCCCGCGGGTCGGGATTGGGGGTGATCTGGTGCGCCAGTTCGATCAGTTGGTCAGTCGTCTTCCCCATGGCGGAGACGACGACGACCACGCGCCGCGAGCGCTGCTGGTAGGTCGCGCTGACGCGGCGTGCGACATTGCGAATGCGCTCGGGGTCCGCGACAGAGCTGCCGCCATACTTCTGAACGATGATATCGGTTCGCACACTTCGTCTCCTCGCAAGAATTGTAGCGGCCGGTTGACGGGCCAAGGTCAACCCCTCACAATCTGTCAGGGCTGACACACCGCACTAAGTTTCCGCGCTGCGCGACAATCAATCGGCGGCGTGTCTCCTCCCGTCTCACTTCGCTGTTCGGAGACCAGCAGTGTTCGACGCTCTTGTCGCGCTTCACAACGTTTTGCGCTGGGTTGTCGTGGCAGCAGCCGTCATCGCGCTCGTCAACGCGTTTGCCGGCTGGTTCGGCAATCGCCCTTGGACTGCGCGCGACCGCCGTCTGGGCGCATTCTTCGCTATCTCAATGGATGTCCAAGTCGCGCTTGGGCTGATCCTCTGGGTTCGCTTCGTTCTCACCCTTCCCGGCGGATTCGAGGCGGCGATGGGGGAGGGAGCGCTGCGCTTCTTCGCCCTCGAGCATCTGGTGGGAATGATCGTGGCCCTCGTCCTCATCCATGCTGGCCAGATCCTCGGGCGGCGCGCAGCAAGCGACCGCGGGCAATTCCGCCTGAACGCGCTCTTCTTTCTGGTCGCCACCCTCGTCATCCTCGCCGCAATCCCGTGGCCGGGGCTGCGCTACGGACGAAGCCTCTGGCCCGTGCTCTAGCGTCGGGCAACCCAGAGGCGGCAGGGCGCGCTGAATGCCACGACCGCGGCCGGCTCGTCGACGAGGTCTGGCCGCCAGTGATCTTCAACCCAGCGGAGCCCCGCCTCAGCCAAGCACGCGAGCACTTCGGCGCGGTCGGGAATGTGGAGAAAGGTCTCGGCGCCTTCGTGCTCGAAGAGCAGTCCCCCGAATTCCGGAAGGCGCGGGTCGCGCTTTCCCTTCCGCCAACGACGCGCCTCGGCGCGCCAGAACCCCGGCTCGGGCTCGAAGCGCTCCCGGTCATGGGTTGTGAACAGGAAGACGCCGTCCGGCCGGAGCACTCGTCGCGTCTCCGCCAGCGCCCGGATGCGGCGATCGCGGCCAGGGATCTGCATCAGGCCGTTGAACGAGAAGATCGCGCCGTCGAACGACTCGTCGGGGAAGGGCAGGTCGAGCGCATCGGCGACGGTAAACCGGAGCGGGTATCCTGCCGCTGCGGCGAGCTGCCGGGCCGCCGCGATAAGCCGAGGCGAGAGATCGACCCCCTCGACCCGGCGATAGCCGAGCCGCGCCAGGCCGATCGTTGTCCGGCCGGCGCCGCAGCCGAGGTCGAGGATCCGGTCGGAGGGGCGGAGCCACCGCTCGATGAGGAGCTGCTCCGAGCGCCACAGCCCAACCGCGACGGCGCGGACGGCGAAGCGGACGGGGCCATCCTCTTCGTAGGAGCGGCGAACGAAGGCGGTATCGAGCATCTCCTCCCTGGTTGAAGCGTGGCAGAGCAGCTTGATATACTTGTGCGCACGAGCTAAACGAGTGTAGCTCAGTTGGTAGAGCAGCGGTCTCCAAAACCGCCGGTCGGGGGTTCGAGTCCCTCCACTCGTGCCAGCCGGTCCGGCTGTGATGCCCAGGTGGTGGAATAGGCAGACACGCCGTCTTGAGGGGGCGGTGCCGAAAGGCGTATGAGTTCAAATCTCATCCTGGGCACCGACGGGAGATCGCAAGGGCGGGAGAAAGCGCTCCCGCCCTTTTTCGTCGGCCGAGGGCAGGCGTCTAGCGAGGCGGGGGGGCGGTGTGGTACGATGCGTGCAGAGCGTGGGCATGCCCAGTCGCTGGCGACGTAGCCAAGTGGTAAGGCAGCGGTCTGCAAAACCGCGATTCACCGGTTCGAATCCGGTCGTCGCCTCCTGATCCGGTCTTTTCTTGCCTGGGACAGTGGTGGAATGGCAGACACAGCGGGCTTAAACCCCGCAGCCGCAAGGCGTGCGAGTTCGAGTCTCGCCTGTCCCACCTGCTGGTGCAGCCCCTCCCCCCCTTCTCGACCCGCCTTCTTCTTCCCTCACCGGCATCATGCTGTCGGCTGAGCCGGCGGCGCGGCGAGACGGGACTGCAGCTTTCCCTCGAGCTGGTACAGCTTCACCGCATTGTCGCGCAGGAACTTGCGCTTCGGCTCTGGACGGAGCCCGAGCTGGTCGATCTCGGCGCGAGCGCGCTCTGGGTCGATGACCGGGAAATCGGTGCCGAACAGCACTTTCTCTTGCCCCCAGCTATCGATGTAGCGCACCAAGGCCGGGTCCCAGTGTTTGGGCGCATACGCATCCGACCCGATGTAGACGTTCGGATGCTTATAGGCCATCGCGATCATCTCCTCCGTCCACGGCCAGCCGATGTGGATGCCGACGATCTTCAGCTCCGGGAAGTCGCACGCGACGGCGTCGAGCGTGATCGGGCGGCCGACACTCCGCAGCGGACGGTCGGCGCTATAGCGCAGGCAGTTGCCGACTTGGATCTGGATCGGCACATTCAGTTCGCAGCACTTAGCGTAGAATGGGTAATAGCGTGCGTGGTCCGGGGGCAGCTCGAACCAGTGCGGATAGAGATGCGCCCCGACGAAGCCGAGCTCCTTCACGGCCCATTCGAGCTGGCGGACGCCGGTCATCCCTTCGGTCGGGTCGATCCCGGCCAGTCCCGAAAATCGGTCCGGATATCGGGCGACAAGCTCGGCGACTTTCTCGTAGGGGAGGCGGAAGCTCGTTGGATGCCACGCTGGCCCCGCTTTCGTCGCCACGAGCAGGGCGTGCGCGATCCCGGCGCGGTCCATCTTCTCGAGAAAGGCGTCAATGCTGATCCCGGCGAGGGTGGTGGCGCTCACGCCGATCTTCTCGCCGAAGAAGCTGCGGCTCCAGCTTGGCCGAAGGGCGACAATCTCCGGCGTGTAGGGGTTCACCACGATATCAATTGCGTCGTCCATCTCATTCTCCTGCTGGCCAGAATGATGGCCGGTTGGCCATGCTGCTGCCCACGTTCTACACTCTGAGCCGCACTTCGGAGCGCCCATGATTCTCTGCGCGAACCCGAAAGCGCAGTATCTTGCGCACCGGGACGAGATCGATACGGCGATCCGCCTAGCGCTCGAAAGCGGCCGCTATATCCTCGGTGAACAGGTGGCCGCATTCGAGGCAGAATTTGCCGCCTATCTCGGCGCGGCCTATGCGGTCGGCTGCGGCAGCGGCACGGAGGCGCTGCGGCTCGCCCTCGGCGCGCTCGGGATCGGCCCTGGCGATGAGGTCATTACGGTCTCCCATACTGCGGTCGCCACCGTCGCCGCGATCGAGCTGGCGGGCGCAACGCCCGTGCTCGTCGATATTGACCCCCAGTTCTATACGCTTGACCCGGCGCGGCTGGAGGCGGCGATCACGCCGCGAACGAAAGCGATCATGCCGGTGCATCTCTACGGCCAGCCGGCCGACATGACCGCCATCGCCGCGGTCGCGCGCCGCTATGGCTTGCGGGTCATCGAAGACTGTGCCCAAGCCCATGGCGCCTGCTGGGGAGGCCGTCGGGTGGGAGGGCTCGGCGACGCCGCCTGCTTCAGCTTCTATCCGACCAAAAACCTCGGCGCGCTCGGCGATGGCGGCATGCTCGTGACCAACGACGAGGAGATCGCGAAGGAAGCGCGGCTGTTGCGCGAATACGGGTGGGCCGACCGGTATGTCTCGCACCGCGCGGGGTGGAACAGCCGCCTCGACGAACTGCAGGCGGCGATCCTCCGCGTCAAGCTGCGCTACCTCGACGCCGATAACCTCCGCCGCCGCGCCATCGCCGACCGCTACGACCGTGAGCTGGCCGACCTCGGCGTCGCGCTCCCGGCTCGGCGCCCCGGCGCCGCTCACGTCTTTCATCTCTATGTCATTCGTCACCCGGAGCGGGATCGCCTGCTCGAGTTCTGCCGTCGTCACGGCATCGCGCCGGGCGTCCATTATCCGGTGCCGGTGCATCTCCAGCCGGCGTACCGCGGGCGTCTCCCCGGCGCGGATCAACTGCCGGAGACGGAGCGCGCCGCCCGGGAAGTACTCTCTCTGCCGATGTACCCGGAACTGACGGAGGACGAAGTGGC
Source organism: Dehalococcoidia bacterium (assembly GCA_025054935.1). Lineage (NCBI taxonomy): Bacteria > Bacillati > Chloroflexota > Dehalococcoidia > Dehalococcoidia bacterium. Next base: position 106,067 of record JANWZD010000012.1, read on the forward strand.
GAGCGTAATCGCGACGGTGCGCGCCTTCGCCGCAGAGCTGCGATGACTTTCGCGGGCAAGCGCGTTCTGATCACGGGGGGGCTCGGCTTCATCGGCGCCAACCTCGCTATGCGGCTCGTCGAGCTTGGCGCCGAGGTGACCGCGGTCGACTCGCTTATTCCGCAGTACGGCGGCAATCTGTTCAACGTCGACCCGATTAAAGACCGGATCCGAGTGAACATCTCGGACGTTCGCGATGAATACAGCATGGCCTATTTGGTCCAGGGCCAGCACTACCTGTTTAACCTCGCCGGCCAGACCAGTCACCTCGACTCGATGCTCGACCCCTACACCGACCTAGAGATCAACTGTCGCGCGCAGCTCTCCATCCTCGAGGCGTGCCGCAAGCACAATCCCGAGGTTAAGATCGTGTTCGCCAGCACGCGCCAGATTTACGGGAAGCCGGAGTATCTCCCCGTCGACGAGCGCCATCCGCTCCGTCCGGTCGATGTCAACGGCATCAACAAGATGGCCGGCGAGTGGTATCACATCCTCTACAACAATGTCTACGGTCTCCGCGCTACCTCGCTGCGGCTGACCAACACCTACGGCCCGCGCATGCGGATCAAAGACGCGCGCCAGACCTTTCTCGGGATTTGGATCCGGCGCCTGATCGAGGGCCAGCCGATCGAGGTGTTTGGGGACGGCGAACAGCTCCGTGACTTCAATTATGTCGACGATGTGGTCGACGCACTCCTCTTGGCGGCCGAGCGTGAGGAAGCGAACGGCGGGGTCTTCAATCTCGGCGCTGGCGATTGGCTCTCGCTGAAAGCGCTCGCCGCGCTGCTCATTCGGCTCAATGGCGCCGGCGAGTATCGCATCGTTCCCTTCCCTGAAGACCGGAAGGTGATCGATATCGGCGATTACTACGCTGACTTTCGCCGCGTCAAGCAGGCGCTCGGCTGGTCGCCGAAGGTGCCGCTTGAAGAGGGGCTGCGGCGCACTCTCGCCTATTATCATCAGCACTGGCGGCATTACGTCTAATCACGCGGAGCAGAGTGATGCGGCTGCTTGCCGGTTGCGCGCTTCTCCTGCTGCTCTTCGCCGGCAGTGCGGCAGCGCAGGAGCGTCTTGTGCCGCCGATGCCCAGCCGCCATGACGAGGAGCTTGCCCTCCTCCTCTCCTCCCTCATTCGCGACGAACCGGCGGTCTATGGCATCGCGGTCAAGCATCTGCTCACGGGGCAGCGCGCTGCAGTAAACGGCGACCGCGTGTTCGAGGCGGCCAGCCTCTACAAGCTGGCGGTCATGGTCGAGCTCTATGCGCAGAATGCCGAAGGCGAGGTCGACCTCGATGCGGAATTGCCGGCGTGGACTATCGTCGGCTATGACGCAGCCGGCGCCCCCATCTATGGTGAGCCGACAACGTACAGCGCTCGTGAAGCGATGATCGACATGATCACGCTGAGCGACAATGAGGCGGCACACTTTCTGCTTTTCCGGCTCGGCCCAAGCCGCATCAATCAGCGCATGGCGGCGCTCGGCTTTCCAAATACGACCGTCGATTGGGATACCGCGACGACGCCGAATGAGATCCTCGCGATGCTCGAGCAGATGGCGACCGGCCAGCTCGTCAGCCGCGAGGCGAGCGCTGAGATGATCGACGTTCTGCTCGGGCAGCGCGTGAACGACCGCATTCCGATCGGGCTGCCGCCGAATGTCCCCGTTGCGCATAAGACGGGCAATCTGCCGGGGATGGCGCACGATGCGGGCATTATCTATGCCCCCAGCGGCCCATTCGTCCTCGTCATCATGACCGATGACCTGTGGGACACCGCTCGCGGATATGCGGTTATCCACGAGCTGACCCGGCAGGTATATCGCTATTTCGAGCACCGCCCGGCGCCGATCAGCAGAACACCCTAATGCGCTCTCAGCAAAAGGCGCTTCGCGCGAATAAGGGGAGCGGCGCCGGCTACGCGTCGTGCTGCGCGAAAAGCAGGATGCTCTCGCGCACCAGCTTGGCGGCGGCGACTGCGGCAATGCCGGCGGGGTCGATGGCGGGGAGCACCTCGACGACGTCGAGGGCGACAACCGTGAGGCCGCGAAGCGAGAGCAGAAAGCGGTGCAGCTCGCGGAAGGAGGGGCCGCCGGGCTCCGGGCAGCCCGTGCCGGGGGCGGCCGAGGGGTCGAGCACGTCAATGTCGATCGTGAGGTAGATTGGAACCCGCTCGAGCACACCGCGCGCTCCCGCGGGCAGGCTCAGCTCGGGCGAGGCGTGGAGCAACTCCTGCGCGTAGCGCCACTCGGGGGCCGTGCCCGACCGTCCCCCGACCTGCGCGACTCGCCGCGGGCCGATTTCGTCGCAGATGCGGCGCAGAACAGTTGCGTGGCAGACGCTCTCCCCAGCGTAGCGGTCGATCAGGTCGAGATGAGCGTCGACGGCAAGAAGATGCAGGTCGGGATAGCGGGGGAGCAGGCCGCGCACTGCCCCGAGCGTCAGCGTGTGCTCGCCGCCGAGCAGCACCGGCAGCGCCCCGGCGGCGGCGATCGTGCCGACCTGCTCCGCGATTGCGGCGAGGGCGGCATCCATCCCGAGGCCATCGAGCGGGAGGTCGCCTAGGTCGGCAAGAGCGAGCGCGTCGAGATCGCGGTCGAGGGCCGGGCTGTAGGTCTCGAGGCTGTCCGAAATGGCGCGGATGGCGGCAGGACCGGCAGCGGTGCCGGGTCGGTACGACTCGGTCAGGTCCAGCGGAACGCCGAGGATCGCCACATCCGGCCGTGTCCAGCCGGGACGGCTAGCGAGAAACGGTCGCGGTGCGGGGGAGGAGGCCGACAGCATCATCCTGGTCACTGGCGAGACTGCGGGCGAGGTCTGCGGGCAGGGCGAACGCCGCCAGGTGGATTTCCGGGGTGTAGTAGCGCGTGGGGATACTTTCCAGCCGGCGGGCGATCTGAGCGCGTGACACCGAGGCGAGGTCGAAGCCGTTTGTCGCGGCGAGGAAGCTCCAGATCACGCCGGGGTAGGACGGAATGCTCGCCAAGTACGGCGCGACGACGGGAAAAACGCGGCGCAGCTGGCGCGCCGCGCTGCCCAGCTCTGCCCCCATTAGGAGCGGTGAGCCGCTCTGCGTAACGAACACGCCGCCTGCCGCAAGCGCCCGGAAGACGGAGCGGTAGAACGCCTCGCTGAAAAGCGCTTCTGCCGGACCGACCGGGTCGGTGGAGTCGACAAGGATGGCATCGAACTGCTCCTCGGTCTCGGCAAGATAGCGCGCGCCGTCCCCGATGATCAGCTCGGCGCGCGGGTCGTCGAAGGCGCCGGCTGCGATCTCGGGCAGGTATCGCCGGCAGACCTCCACCACTGCCGCATCCAGCTCGACTTGGATAGCGCGCTCGACGGTCGGGTGCTCGAGGACACGCCGAAGCGCGCCGCCGTCGCCGCCGCCGATGATCAGCACCCGCCGCGGCGCCGGCAGGGCGCAGAGGGCCGGATGGACGAGCATCTCGTGGTAGATGTGCTCATCGACAGTCGAGGTCTGGATCGCCCCCTCGAGGATGAGGGTCGTTCCGAGAAGCTCCGTTTCGATCACCTGGATCGATTGGTGCGGCGACCGGCCGCGGTAGATCTCGCGGCGGACGCGGTAGCCCTGCCGATAGCCGTGGAGCGGCGCTTCAGCGAACCAGTGTTCCCGCGGGAACACGGGCTCGGGTGTCGACAATTCCACGCTTCATCTCCATGACTTGAACGTGCCCGGGCGCGAAATAGCGCTGGAGCACTGGCGCCACTTCTTCTGGGCGCACTTTTTTGCCGCAAGTGAAGACATCCACCGCCGCATAGCCCAATTCGGGCCAGGTGTGGATCAAGATGTGCGACTCCGAGATCACCGCAACGCCGGTAACCCCTTGCGGCGTGAAGGGATGAATGAACAACTCGAGCAGCGTCGCGCCGCATGCCTCGGTTGCTTCAATGAGCGCGCACCGCACGGCCTCGACCGAGTCGAGGTTCTCGTTACAGCCCCACATCTCCATGATGAGGTGGCGACCAACACTTTCCATCGGTACCCCCCTTACCAGAGCATGACGGCTGCAACCGTGCAGCCATGCCGTTCCACGCGATGCTCGCACGACTCTAGGATGAGCTCGTGCAAATCCAGCCCGCGGCGCGCGAACGCCTCTTCGACCTGCTGCCGGACGATCCGCTCAGCCTCAGCCGCTGTCATCGCGCCGGCATGCTCGAAGATGACGCCGTACTGGTCCTTCGACCGCCCGATCCCGACGCAGCTTGCGATCACTTGGCCCGGAGTGGCGCTTTCTGCGACCGAATAGACCACGGGGGCGAGGGTCCCTTCGACCAGATGGCTCGGCCGCTCATACATCCGCTGCGCGCCTTTCGGCAAGATGCTGCTCACTCGGATCAGGTTCAGGTTGCCCATTCCTGCTGCGAGGAGCGCATTGTCGAAGGCGTTCAGTTCGGTGCCGCCCTCAGCGGCGCCGGAGGTGACCCAGTACCGCTCAGGAACTTGCCACATCGGAATCCCTCTTGGTGTGGAGTAGGCTCTCCGCGCCGACGTAGAGGGTCGCCTCATCGACCGGCGCGGCGGCGAGGACCGAGTCCTCGAATGTTTCGATCCGGTAGAGCGACGACCGGTACCAGTGCGTGAGCGGCGGCCGACGGAGCGGCGGCAGGTCGTCGCGCACGCTGCCCACGAGATAGTCCCAGTTCTCGTAGGTGCTGAAGTCGCGAACGATGTCGGTGATCGCAACCCGGTAATAGCCGGTCAGCCGCGCCTGAAGGGCGCGCCAATTGCGGAACGACGACTCAATGACCGTCATCCCGAAGTAGCCGGCACAGCCGGCACCGCGCAGCGACTCTAGGCCGCGACCAATGAACAGTTCGAGGCCGGCGAGCGTATCGGGCGGGTCGGTGAAAAAGGTATGGAAGGCGCCCGCGAGCGAAGATGGAAGAGGGTCGCGCAGGTCAACGGTGAGAACGTCGAGGGCCAAGCGCTCAGCCGCTGCCACCTGCCGGATGAACTCATTCAGCCGCTCATCGATCTCGACGACCACCACGCGGTTCGGCAGGCCGGTCAGCGCGGCTGCGATCCCGATCAGGTCGTCGTCGCCGAGGACGATCAGGTCGCGCCCGGCGAGATCCCCGCGGTCGGCAAAGGCGGCGAGGCGCGCAAAGACGGTGTCTGTCGTGACGTAGGCTTGGTCGTAGACGGCAATGGGACGGGGACGTCCCTCCGCGATAGCGTCAAAGCGGCGGCGCGCCTCGGCAAGCTGCTCGTCGCTGACGCCGCGCCCAGCGCAGGCGGCGCAGCGCAGCGAGGGCGGCGGAACCGCGTTCCGCTCGGCGGCAAGCGCTCGTCCTCGTTCAGTGAGCGCGATCGACGTCTCTCCGACGTCGGCGAGCCCGTCGGCAGCGAGCACCCGCACCGTCTCGACAACTTGGTTGAACGGACACTTCGCGAGATCCACCGCCTGCCAGATGTCGGCCGCAGCCGGGAGGGCGGCCAGGATCCGCTCGATATCCCGTTCTGTCGTCGGGATCGCGGTTCGTTCGCTGACAAGGGCAGCTAGCCGGGCATACAATCGTTCTCCCCCTCAGGAGGCCGGAGCTCCTCACCCCTAACCCGCACCGAGGCGCGCGGCGTCATCGGTTCACCCCGACGGCGCCGGAAAGGGCCTGTTTGGGTTGGTACGCCCTTTGCGGGCGCATCCCCGACACGACAAAACCCCCGGCTCACTGGACGAAGCTGGCGGAACAGCCGCGCCCGGCCAACCGAGGGCCTTGAGGTCAGGACCACCATTATATAGCGAGCCCGGCGCGTTCGCAAATCGGGCGACGGCAAGGCGTGGCGGCGCCGGCAGACGAGGAGCGCTCCGAGCGGAGGGAAGCGCGCTCGCCTGCCCCCGAGCGGCGAACTGGTGACCGGTGCGGCGGAGGCGCCTCCTCAGCTCCGGCGCAGATCGCGATCGCGCGGCAGCGAAGCGTCGCATGCCAAGCTGCGAGCAGAGGCGCTGCATCGCCGGCTGGTGCGCGCGCCGCAGTCAGGAGCGGTCGGCAAGTGCGCTCACTCGCGGAATGCGAAGGCCGAAGGGCAGCGCCGCAAGAAGGTGTTCCGCTTTTCGCGCGGCCGTCGGGCCGGCTGGTGCATCCTCGCCGGCCGCGCGGCGCGAGGAGAGCGCACCCTCCCGCCCTTCGACGCCGGCGGCCAGCGGGAGGCCCTTGCCGCCGGCGTGCTCCTTAATCTGCGTTCCGAAGCGCAGCGGCCTGCGGTGCTGGCGCGCGCACTTCCGGCCAGGGGCGCGTGGGCATGCGGCGATGTGCCGCGCCGGCCCGAGGACCCGGTTCCTTCCGGCCAGGGGCGCGTGGGCATGCGCCTCACCCCCCTTCTGGCGCTTGGCGTTGGACAAGGCCGGCGCCGAAGAAAAAGGGACGGCGCCGGCTCCGGCACCGCCCCGCTCTCCTGCCGGAAGAAGCCGATTTGCGGACTGTTGCGCTCAGCCGTCCCTTACGGCTTCATGCCGGTGATCACCATGCAGTCCCACGGGCCACCCGGATAGCCGGGCGCAATCTGCTGCCAGCCGTTGATCCGGTTGATATTGACGAAGCCCATGGCCCGCAGGTGCTGCTCGAGGTTCAGCTTCATGTACTCGCCGAGGAACGGCTCTGGCCCTTTCGCGCGCTCAACACGCGCTCGGCGCGCCTCTTCCGTCTCGTCGTAGATGACATCAATGCACGAGAACCGCCCGCCGGGCCGCAGCAGCCGCTTCATCTCGGCAACGATCTTCTGCGCTTCCGGCTGCGGCTGCTCGTGGAGGACGTAGCTCTCGTTGACGATGTCGAACGAATTGTCCGGGAAGCTCGTCGCGCCGGCATGCTGGGCGTAGAAGAAGGCGTTCTTGACCCCACGCCGCGCTGCCCAGCCGCGAGCGAAGCGGATGAAGTGCGAGCCGAGGTCGATCCCGATCACCTCCGCATCGGGGAACAGCTCAGCGAGCGCGATCGTCGAGGGGCCGACGCCGCAGCCCATGTCGAGGATGCGCTTCGGGCGCTCATGGGCGTAGATCCGCTCGAACAGCGGCTTGACCCGCTCCGGCTGGGTGAACGTGAAGTAGTTGTTGCCGACGTAGTAGGTGCGCACCCATTTCGGGTCCCAGAGCGGGGTGTAGTGGATCGGCGTCTTCAGCCAGTGCATGGGGCGCTCGAAGGGCGGCGCGCCGGGCGGCAGGACGTCCGAGTCATCGGCAGGGCCGTCGAACGCCGGCATGCTGTTCACCCACTCCATCAAGATCGGGATCGCCCGCCGCGCGTCCGTCCACACCAACCGCATCAGCCACTGCTCGTAGGGCGTCTCCTCGTCGTAGACATTTTCCATGGTGATGACCGGCTTCTCTGGCGGGTGCTCGAGGTCGACTGCCGCCATGCGGGCGCGCCCGGCTTCTTCCTGAGGACCGCGAAATTCTGTTGTGGCCATGTCCCCTCCTTGTCGATCGGTCGGTGATCGACAAGGAGAGATTATAGAAAATATCCTGTCGATCGCCAGTGCGGCCTCTTTCGCCGCAGCGGGGACGAACCGCGGCGCAAACTGCGATCCCGGGTCGCCGGCCGTCAGCGAATGGTTGTTGTCGGCCGCGGCGTCGGGAAGAGCAGCGCGCCAAGAGCTGCTTGGAGCGCGCCGCCAACCACAAGGGCGATCAGAACGGCGACCGCCCACTGTCTCGTCACGGCGAACGTGGCGGCCAAGAGAGCAAGCGCAATCGGCGGAAAGAGCGCGTAGAACAGGAAGCGGCGGAAGGTGGGCGTCTCGATGAGGTGATATGCCGCGTCGGCGACGAGGTAGGCGGCGAGCGCGAACGCAAAGAACGCGATCTCAGCGATCGGCACCACACTCTGGACGAGAAACCCGGCGAGGAGCCCGACCACAATGCCACCGATCACGAAGTAGCGCTGGCGCGGAGCGCGCCGCCGCGGTATCGCCGGGGAAGGGACGTCGGGCCTGCGAGACATCGTTCCCTCCTACTCGTTGGCAGCTGACGGCGGGGTCGCGGGCGGCGGACTGAGTGCTTCGGGGCGGACGACGATCTCGCGATGCTCCGGCTGCGGGGACGAAGCCGCCGCGGGGCGCCCGGACGCGAGCGCGGCGAGCGCCGCTTCAATCTCCCGCAGCGCGCGCTCGATTGCCGGCTTGGCTGCCTCCCAGCGGCCATTGACCTCGTCCCGGAGCGCGGCTATCCGCCGCCGAGCATCCTCGACCCTCGCGTGAAGCCCGGGTTCGCGCTCCTCGAGAGCGGCCCGCGCTTGCGCTACCAGCCGATCGATCGCAGCGCCAAGCTGCCGCAGCTGCTCCTCGAACGGTCCCGATTGCTCCATCGTGCCTCTCCGGGGGACGGTATCTCCGGAAGTACTTTTATCTCTTCTCCGTCAAAAACGCCTCTGCCGATCGGCCTCTTCTTGCGAGCCGTTCGTCCCGCGCCTGGTCGAGCGCTCCTCAGGCGAGGGAAGATCAGCCGCGGCCGAGGGCGCGCAGGGCACGGGCCGGCTGGATTGCGCCAACCGGCGCGCCGTCTCGATCGTACAAACGGTGGAGGGGGCCGAAGGCTGCGAGGCTGGGCGGCAGCGCCCCGGCGTCGAGCACGCCAAGCGCGATCAGGGCTCCCATTGTCGCGGGACCGACAGCGCGTCCGGCGGGGTCGCCGTCGCGCACCTTCAGGGCGAGCCCCGTCCCATCGGCAAGGCCGAGCGCGAAAAATCCTTCCGCGCCGCGCTTCGCGACCAGCCCAGGAACCGCAGCCATCAGCGCGCTGTCGAGGAAGCCGCGGCTGCCGCCCACAAGCTCGGGATGGCAGCGCATCGCCGCGCCGATCCGCGCCAGCGCCTCTGCGAACGGTCCGGTCGGCCGGGCGAGCTGGCCGAACGCTCGCGCCACTGTCTCGACCGGCAGGGCGTAGGCAGGCGCGTTGCAGCCGTCTGTCGCGACCCCGCGGATGGCATCGGCGCCGAACATCTCCTCGAGTGCCCGCCGAATCGCGCGCTGCGCAGGATGCTGCGGGTGCAGGTAGCCGTCGAGCGGCGCGCCGAGAAGGCGGGCAAGGGCGAGCATCCCGGCATGCTTGCCCGAGCAGGTGTGGGCGAGCGCGCGTGGCGGCTGGTCGCTCGGCGGCGCGCCCGGCAGCCGGTTCGGCCGGGCGGTGCCGCAGCCCAGCGCTTCGGGCGGCGCGCCGATCTTCTCGAGGATGCCGGCGACAGCGGCGAGGTGGCGCTCTTCACCGGCGTGGCTGGCGCAGATGACGGCGAGCTCTTCCTCGGTCAGCCCGAAGCGCTCGCTGCCCCCTGCGGCGACGAGCGCCAGCGCCTGAAACGGCTTCAGCGATGACCGCGGGAAGGTGACGAGCCGCCGCTCGCCCGCCGAGCAGACTGTTCCCTCGGGGCGGCTGACAACGACGACGCCGGCGTGAACACTCTCAACGATGCCCCCGCGCGTTACCTCGACAAGACGGGCCATTGCGCGCTTCGCTCATCCGAACGGGCGGGAGGGGTAGTCACTCAGCAGCCGAACGGCGCCGCTGAAAGCGCTCCGTTTCAGGCCTTGAATGGCCGGCGGCACGTCAGCGGTGATGCGGGAGTTGCCCACCGCGGTGACGGCGGCGGTATCGCGGTATTCGCTGACCAGCAGAAAGGTCGTATCGTCTGTCCGAAGCAGCCGGGAGGCGACAGTTCCATCCTGCGCCATGAAGCGGTCTTGGATGGTCTTGGCGACGCTCACGAACATCTCGACAAGCGTCGCGGGAACCTCCCAGCGGACGATGCTGACAAAGCCGCTTTCGTAGGTGAAGTTGTCGATGTCGCGGAGCGCCTCGGCCCAGGCACGGGTCAGGGTGCCGGGAAGGATGGGGCGGGCAAGCTCCTGCTGAACCTCCTTCGGAACAGCAGCCATCAGCCGAGTAAACTCAGCCCGGTCACGGTAGCGGATGAGCGTGAGGACATGATCCGGGTCATCCTGAGCGACAGCCAGCCGAAAGAACATCACCCGATCGCGATAGGGCGCTAGGCTGCGCCACGCGCGGTCGGCAGCGGCAAGGAACGCTGCCCCAGCACCGGGCTGCACGCGCCGCGTTTCGATGAGATAGAGGCTCATCGCCAGTCGCTCGCCTCGTTGTGGAGCGCGGTCAGGATGGATGCATAGTAGCGGATGCGCTGCCGCGTTGCCTGCGGGTTCGGCGCTCGCTGGCGCTTATATCGCAATGGGACTGCTACCGCGCGGGAGACGACTCTTCTGGGGTGAGCGAGGCAGCAAGGTCGAGCGCCGGCCCGACCGGCGTGTCCGTCAGCGCGACCCGAACGACGCGCTGCAGCTGCGCGATCTGCCAGGAGGCCTCAAACAGGGCTTCGATCGCCGGCTGGACGATCGTCGGCTCGACCCCGTGGGCGTGCGCCAATTCGAGCGCTGCGGTCGCCACGGCAAAGGCGTTGTTGACGGAGTCGGCCACCTGACGCGCTGTCGCCATCACCCCTTCGAGCCGCGCTTGGGAGACGAGCAGCCGTTCCCGGGCGCAGGCCGCTTCCTGCTGCTCCGTAACATCGAGCGCGTAGCCAAAAATCTCGACGACCTTCCCCTCGCGGTCGTACTGCCGATGGGTGATCCAATTCAGCCAGCGGTATGACCCGTCGCGGTGACGAAAGCGGAAGATACGGTTGGTCGACGGCACGCGCTGCGCGGTCGCCGCTCGCGTTGCGTCGAGCACTGCGGGCGCTTCCTCCGGATGCAGATGCTCCTGCCAGAAATTCGGCCGGCCGACAATCTCCTCCGGCGAATAGCCGATCAGCCGCTCGACGTTCGGGCTCACCGCCGTGATCACGCCGACGCGTCCGCGGAAGAAGACGAGCGGACTCTCGGCAAGGATATCCACTGCGAGCCAGTTGGGAAGGAGCGCGCCATCGCCAGCCATCTCGTTTGCCTGCCATACCGTGATGTCGGACCGTCCCGGCACTAGTCGGAGGATCTCAACCTCATTATGTGGCTTATCAACAGAACGAAGCACTGCGCTGCATTTGGTGCAGACCCGTGCCGGCTGCCTCCGGCTGTCCGTCGCGCTGCCGACGGTCTCCTCGCCCTCCGTCTCGCCGGAATTGATCTGCCCGTCGCAACGAGAGGGTCATACGAGGGTCCATGATTTTGCGCAAGCAGTTCTGCGCAGAGTTACCACAGGGCGCGGCTGGCGAGCGCCGCTCCGTCCCGCAGCGCTCGGAACTTCGCCCACGCGACCGAGGGGACAACCGGCGCGCCCGCTGCCCCGGTCGAAAAGCCGCAGTCCGCTCCGGCGATAACGTTCTCGCGGCCCACCAGCCGCGCAAAGCGGAGGATGCGCTCGGCGACAAGCTCGGGGTGCTCGACGAAATTGGTCGTGGAGTCAAGCACGCCGGGGATCAGCACCTTGCCCTCCGGCAGGCGCACCTCCTCCCAGAGACGCCACTCGTGTTCGTGGCGCGGATTTGCCGCCTCAAAGGAGATGAAATTCGGCCGCGCTGCCAGCACGATGTCGATGATGTCGCGCAAGGGAATGTCCTTGTGGTGCGGCCCCTCGTAGTTTCCCCAGCAGAGGTGCATGCGCAGGTGGTCCGGCGGGATGTCGGCGAGCGCCCAGTTCATCGCTTCGACATGCATCGCCGCGATCCGCCGGAACTCTTCCAGCGGGATCGTCGGAAATTGGAGGTTGCGGCCAAGCGCGAGGTCAGGGCAGTCGATCTGAAGGGTGATGCCTGCCCGATGGATAGCAGCGTATTCTTCCTTCATTGCGGCAGCGAGCGCCCAGATATAGTCCTCGTGGCTGGGGTAGTACTGGTTCGGCAGGAAGACGGCGATGACGCCCGGCGCGGCTGCGGTCATGAACGAATCGACCGCGCCCGAGCCTGGCAGCGCGGCGAGGAAGTTGTCGATGTCGCGCTGAAGGTCGGCGTGCCCGCGGTAGGCGATCGGTCCGGCGCAGGCCGGCCGCGGCGCCGCCGGCGTCGCTAGCGCGTGGCGGCGCAGGTTTTCGGTGTACTCCGGGAAGTCGGCGAGGTCGGCCGCGACGCCGATTGTCCCGGTGCCCGTGAAGCCGGTGAGGCGGTCCTTGGCGTAGCCGACGTAGGACGGCTTGCTCATTTCGCCGTCCGAGACGATATCGATCCCGTTCGCTACTTGGGTCCGAACGATGTCGTGAACGGCCTGCCGCACAAGGGTCTCGAAGCGCGCTTCGTCGATCGGCGCGCCGCGGTCCTTCTCGAGGATGAGCGGGATCAGTTCGGCTGGTCGCGGAAGGCTGCCGGTGTGGGTGGTCAGAATGCGCTCGGTGCTGCGCTGCATTGCGTCCTCCGCCGTGATCGGCGGGAGGCTACGCACCGCCCGCCGGCGCTGTCAAGGACGCGGCAGCCCGTCCAGCCAGGCGATGACTGCATCGCTCACCTTCGCTGCCGAGCCGGGCCGGGTGAAAAAGTGGTCGACGTCCTCGAGGACGACGTGACGGTGGAGCGGGTGCGGTGCCAGCCGCTGAAGGTCCTCGAACTGGCCGGCCATATGGTACGCCATCAGCCCGTCATCCAGCCCGCAGTCGATCCGCAGCACGGGAACGCGAATGCCCTGCGCCCACTGAGCGAGGTTGTAGCGTTCGCCGCCGTACTTGTCGAGCCAGCTCGCGGCGGCGAAGGGCTGCGCGGTTGGGAAGGCGGCCTCGAACAGGTCGTTCGGACGTCCGGCGGCGACCAGCGCCTCTGCCTGACGCTTCGTCGCGCGGTACTGCTCGGCCCACGGAGATGCCTCGTACCGCGAGGCGGAGAAGCGCGGCCCGGCGAGCGCAATCACCGCCGCGAGCGCCGGATGGGGGTCGTGCGCGGCGTAGTAGGTCGCCTTCGTGCAGCCGAGACTGTGGCCGTAGAGCGCAATCCGCTGGGAGCCGCGGTCGACAAGATGCTGGAGTGCAGCGGTGAAGTCATAGCGGCAGTCGTCGAGGATCTCATAAGCGGCGCCCAGCAGTCCGTTCCGTCCGCGGAAGGCGAGGTCGTGGCCGCGCGTGCTGATGGTGAGCGCGGGGTAGCCCGCCGCCGCGAGCGCTTGGGCGACGTCCGTGAGCGTCGGATGCCAGAAGTTCGTGCCGGTGCCGCCGTTCAGGATGACGGCGTCGATCGCCGCCCCCCGCTTCTCTCCCGTCGGCGCAAAGAAGCCAACCGGCAGGGAGATGCCGTCCTCCGTTGTGATCAGCTGCAGGTCGATGAGCATCGCGCTCCTCCGTGCTGGTCTGCGCTGCGCATCGTACCTCGCTCCCGCCTCGCCGGCCATCGCCAGTTGCGCCCGCGAGGTTGTCCTCTCTGGAAACGGCAGCTGTCGCCGCGCGGCGCGCTCGCGCCGCAGCGCGGTATGCTTCGGTCCGATGGACGAGCGGGACTGGCTGCTGATCGACGGCGGCTGAGGCTTCTGACGCCGCGCTGCTGCCTGGGTGCAGCGGCAGGACCGCCGTGGGCGGTTCCGGATTGTTCCCTATCAAGACGCGCCGTCACCCCCCATGACGCCGGCGCTCCGCGCTGCCTGCGCGCGGGCAGTGCACGTTGTCACTGCCGACGGCCGAACGCTCCGCGCTGGCCGTGCCACGCTCTATGTTCTCGCCGCGATCGGCTTTCGCCGTCTTGCCTCGCTGCTCTCGCTGCCGCCGCTCCTTCCCGTCGTCGAGCTCGCCTATCGGATTGTCGCGAATAACCGGCCGCTCTTTGGCCGTCTCTTGTTCACCAAAGAGACGCCGCTCGAGCGGTGACCGGCTTGCGCGCGAACTGCGCCGCTTGCCGCGGGGGGCAGGGCGCGCGCTCGCTGTCACGGCGACTGTCCGTCCGGTCTCACCGGCAGGATCTGCACTGCCGCGGCGGGGATCGTGAACGCGATCGTCTCTCCCAGTCGCTTTGCCGCGCGCTCCCAGCTGATCCGAGGCACTTCGATTTCGAGGTCGTAGTCGCGCTCGGGCGTCAGCCGCGGGCCGGCGAGCCGCACGGAGAGCACAACGGCGTTCCGCTCGACGACGGCATCGACGATCGTCCCCTCCGCCGCGGTGCTGTGCTCGTCCGCTGCCGGCGGGTCTACCGCGATCGCGTCGCTGCGAACGCACACCCACACCGGCGCGCCCGGTGCCGGCCCCGGCTCGGCAGTCCGGGCGATCACGCGCCGCTCGCCGACGCACGCGCAGACAGCCGCGCCCTCAACCCGCTCGACCTGCCCGCGCCAGATATTGCGGACGCCGGTCAGTTCGGCGACGCGGACATCGCGGAAGCGCCGCAGCAGTTCCTCAGGCGCGCCCACCTGCAGAACCTGTCCGGCGTCGATTACGGCGACCCGGTCGCCGAGAACGAGGGCCTCGGAAAGGTCGTGCGTGACGAAGAGGGTCGGCACCGCGAAGCGCCGCTGCAGGCTCCGCAGGGCCCGCCGCAGCTCGATCCGGGTCGGGGCGTCGAGTGCCGAGAGCGGCTCGTCGAGCAGCAGCGCCTCGGGACGGATGGCGAGCGCGCGCGCCAAGGCGACGCGCTGCTGCTGGCCGCCGGACAGCTGGGAGGGGCGGCGGCTGGCGAGCTCTGTCAGGCCGGTCAGTTCGAGCAGCTCATCGACCCGGCGGCGGAGCTCCGCTCGGGGCACGCCGCGCAGTCCGAAGGCGACGTTCTCGACGACCGTGAGATGCGGGAAGAGGGCGTAGTTTTGGGGCACATAGCCGACGCGGCGCGCTTGCGGCGGGAGGAAAATCCCCGCCCTGCTGTCGTAGACAACCCGGCCGTTGAGGACGATGCGTCCGTCCGTCGGCCGCAGCAGCCCGGCGACGGCCCGCAGCGTCATCGACTTGCCGGCGCCTGATCGCCCAAGGAGGACGAGCACCTCGCGGTCGGCGGACAGAGCGATGTCGAGCTGAAACCCCGCCAGCTGGTGGCGGATGCTCACCTCCAGCGCGGTCATGGCGGCGACGCGACCAGCTTGCGCGAGACGGTCTGGACGGCGGCGAGGAGCGCGATCGAGAAGACCGACAGGATGGCGACGAGGAGGGCGGCGAGCTCAAGGTCGTTCGCCTGCACCGCGTCGTAGATCGCGATCGAGAGGGTTTGGGTCTTGCCGGGGATGTTGCCGGCGACCATCAGGGTGGCGCCGAAATCGCCGATGGCGCGGGCGAAGGCGAGCAGCGTCCCCCCCACAATGCCCTGCCAAGCGAGCGGAAAGGTCACCAGCCAGAACACCTCCCATTCCGACCGGCCGAGCGTGCGGGCGACCTGCTCGAGGCTGACATCGACCGCTTCGAACGCCGCGCGGCTGGCTTGGGCAACAAACGGAAAGGAGGCGATGGCTGAGGCGATCACCGCGCCCCGCCAGCTGAAGACGAGCGGGATCCCGAGCGCCTCGAAGATCGAGCCGATGACGGTGCCGCGGCCGAGGAGAACGAGCAGATAATAGCCGAGCACCGTCGGGGGCAGGATGAGCGGCGCGGCGACGAGAGCGCTCAGCACCTCGCGCCCGGGGATGCGCCGCCGCGCCAAGCACCAGCCGACCGCGACGCCGGCCACGAAGTTGAGCAGCGTCGCCAGCAGCGACACCTGGATTGAGAGAAGCAGCGGGAACCAATCGATCGCGCGCATCAGGGGCTCGCCGGCGGCTCGAAGCCGTAGCGCCCGAGGAGCGCTTGGCCCTCGGGGCTCATCACGAGGCTGACGAAGGCGCGTGCGTCTGCCTCGCTGCGCGTCCGCCGCAGGATCGCGAGCGCCTGATCGAGCGGGCGGTGGAGCTCCTGCGGTACCAGCGTCCAGCGGAGCTGGGTCGGAATGACCAGCGCAACGGCAACAATGCCCGCGTCCGCTTGGCCGGTCTGGACATACTGCATCGCCTGCTGGACATTCTCTCCGTACACCAGCCGCGGCCGAAGCGTGCCCCACAGCCCGAGCGCCTCGAGTGCGTCTTGGGCGGCAACGCCGTAGGGCGCATGCTCAGGGTTCGCGATCGCGATGTAGCGGATCGAGGGAGCGGTCAGGTCGCTCAGGGCGCTGACCGGCAGGTTCAGGGCTGGGCTGGTGACCAGCGCTAGCCGTCCGCGGGCGTAGCGCTGCTCTGTTCCCGCCACGGTGTGGCCGCCGCGCTTCAGCCGCTCGATGAACGCCTCGTTCGCAGCGAGGAAGACGTCGAACGGCGCGCCCTGCTCGATCTGCTGCGTCAGCTGCCCGGTCGACCCGAAGGTGAGGGTCGCTGCCTGCCCGGTCTGCTCCTGGTAGAGGCGCGCGATCTCGGCCAGCGCCGGCCGCAGGTCGGCCGCTGCCGCCACCTGGAGCGCCCGCTCACGCTGCGCCTGCTGCTGCACTGTCGCGGCGAAGGTGAGGGCGAGGGTCGCGATCACAACGCCAAGCGCCATCCCGCCGGCGATCAGCATCCGCCGCTCCATCTCACGGTCTCCCGGGGCCGCCCTGAAACGCGTCTCGACTGCTGCGCCCGCGGTGAGCGGGCGAGCGCGCCTCTCTCCGCAGAGGGGCCGGCGGACGCGCGGTCACGGGCGGCCGTTCGCCGGCCCTGCCACCTCGGCGAGCAGGGTGCCGAGCTGATCGACCTCGTAGCCGGGCAGGGCGCGCAGTTCCTCCCGCAGTGGGCCGCTCTGCAGAAGGTCGAGCAGGAGCGCGATAGCGGGGTGGTCGAGATGGTCGCGCGGGATCGTCAGGTCGAACTGGGCTTCGGCCAGCGGCACAAACTCGAGGCCGAACGCGTCTGCCGTGGCCCGCAGGGCGATCCCGGCGTCGGCGCTTCCCGCTGCCACTGCCCGCGCCACGTCAAGGTGGCTTGAGACGACGCGCTCATAGCCGAGCACCGCTGTCGCCGGCGCGCCGAGCGCGGCGAGCCGATCGTCCAGCAGCGCCCGACTGCCCGAGCCTGCTTCTCGATTGACAATCCGGACGCCCGTTCCCACCAGGTCGGCGACCGCGCGCAGTCCCTTGGGATTGCCCGGCGCGACCACCAGCCCCAGTTCCCAGCGGGCGTAGCGCACGACGATGCCGCCGGTCGCGGCGAGAGCGCGCTCGGCGTGCGGCAGATTGAACGCTCCGGCAGCGGGATCCCACAGGTGCGAGCCCGCAACGTGGGCTTCTCCGGCGGCAACCGCTGCGAGCGCTGCCTCGCTCGGAGCCGGGAACCAGAGCAGCCGACGGTCGGCATGGTTGCGGGCAGCGTGGGCGCAGACGATCGAGAGGCTCGGGTCGCAGCCGACGAGGACGGCCGTCCGCTCAAGCTGCGCGCGGGGCGCGAGCAGGCGGATGCGCGCGGAGTGGCCGCCGGGCGCAAGGAGACCGTCGGCGGGGGCGAACCCGTCGAGCACGTCGCGGCCGGCCGCAAGCGAGTAGCCGACCCACTGCTCGCGCACCCGGGCCACCGCAAGACGGCTTCCTCGCCCTGGCGCGACTGCGGAGAGGCGCAGTCGGCCTACCTCGCTCAGCTCAGGCTCGGCGAAGAGATCTTCCACTCGGCAGCGAAGCACCTGGGCAAGCCGCAGCGCGACAGCGGTGTTCGGCACCGCGCGGCCCGTCTCGATCGCGTTCATCGCTTGGCGCGACAGCCCAACGCGCTCGGCGAGCGCCTGCTGCGACAAGCCGGCCTGCAGCCGCGCCGCGCGCACTCGGTTTTCCAAGCTGCTCGAATTCCGCCGTCCGATCGCCGCCTCCTCGCTGCACGATTGTCGTTTATTACAGTCAAAGCGTCAAGTTTGCCTGACGTCATCGCGCTGATCCTCACCGCTCGGCACAAGCTTGTATACTGACCGCATCACCGTCGAGGGGGCGCCGTGGAATTTGAGACACTGCGCTACGAGAAGCGCGATCACATCGCGACGATCACGCTCAATCGTCCCGAGCGAGGCAACGCCCTGAACGGTCAGCTGCACCGCGAGCTCTGGGCTGTTTGGAACGACTTTCGCTTCGATGGCGACAGCTGGGTCGCCATTCTCACCGGGGCGGGCGACAGTTTCTGCGTCGGCGAGGATGTCGACGAGATCGCCGAGGCACTGCGCCGCGATGACGTGCCGGAGCGCTACCGCGAGCCGCGCGACGGCCGCCGGTGGGGCTTCCGGTATGAGCATTATCGGCGGCGCAAGCTGAATGTCTGGAAGCCGGTCATCGTCGCGGTCAACGGCCCCTGCCGGGGGACGGGGCTCGTTCTGGTCGGCCAGGGCGATGTCATTCTCGCTTCTGAGACGGCGACCTTTTCGCTGCCCGAGGTGTCGCTCGGTCTCGTCCCGGTCGAGGGGGCGCTCTACCTCGCCGACCGGATGCCCCTCGGGGCAGTGCTGCGGCTGGCGCTGCTCGGCGAGGCGGAGGAGCTTTCCGCTGCCCGGGCGCACGAGCTCGGGCTGGTGAGCGAAGTGCTGCCCGCCGCGGCGCTGCTTGAGCGCGCGCGGACGGTTGCAGCCACCATCAACGACCAAGCGGGCGACGCTGTCCGAGCGATGACGACGACGATGCACGCCCGGCGCGATTTCGGCTACGACGACGCGCTGGTGCTCGGCTACGAATATCATGAGCGCTTTGAGAACGTCGAGAACATGCTCGAAGGCCCCCGCGCCTTCACCGAGAAGCGCAAGCCGGCATGGACGATCCGGCCGCCGAGGATGGGATGATGCCGCAGTTCCAAACGCTGCTCTATGAAGAGCAGGACGGGATCGCGATCCTGACGCTCAACCGGCCCGAGCGGCTGAACGCGCTCGACAGCGTCCTCCATCGCGAGCTGTACCAAGCGTGGGAGCACATCCTGAAGGACGATTCGCTCCGGGTTGCCGTTCTGACCGGCGCCGGGCGGGCGTTCTGCTCCGGCGCGGACTTGCGTGAGCGCGGAGAGGCGCGCCAGCGCGGCGAAGTGATCGAGCGCGAAAAACGTCAGCCGAATCTGCTTCCAGTTCGGCTGGAGTTGACCGGCTCTTTCCCCGACAACAACATGTGGCTCGAGTTCGACAAGCCGATAGTTGCAGCGGTCAATGGGCTGGTCGTCGGCGCAGGCACGATGCTGCTCGGCGCGGTCGATGTGCTCGTCGCCTCGGAAAAAGCGTACGTCGCCGATGCCCATGTCACCTACGCCGGCTGGCCGGGCACCGGCGAGGCGCTCGACATCACTGACAAGATGCCGTGGGGCGAAGTGTTCCGCATTGCCACCGAGGGGATCTCTTTCCGCATTCAGGGACCGCGCGCCTACCGGCTCGGCTTCTACTGCGAGATGGTGCCTGACGACCAAGTGCTGCCGCGCGCGCTTGAGATCGCCCGTCTGATTGCGCGTCAGCCGCCAGAGGTCGTGCGGGCGCTCCGCCGGGTCGCCCAGCGCAGCCGCGATCTCGGCCTGCGCGACGCGCTGGTGTACGGCCGGCTAGAAGCGCGGCGGCTGCGCGAATTGGCGGAGGAGGCGTAATGCTCGACGTGCAGATCGACGGCGCGATCGCGACCCTGACCCTGCGGGGCCCGAACGGCAACCGCCTCGACGTTGAGACGGCTCACGCGCTCGCCGCCGCCTGGCGGCAGGTCGGGGCGGATGCGACAGTGCGCTGCATCATCCTCACCGGCGCCGGCGATGCCTTCTGCGCCGGCAGCGACGGCGACGTGCCCCTCTCCCTCGACCCGGCCGACTACGACGTGTGGACGCCAGTCGTGGTTGCGGTTAATGGGCGCTGCGCTGGGGCGGGACTGCGCTTCGTCGGCCAGGGCGACATCATTCTCGCCGCCGAAAGCGCAGTCTTCGCCGGCGCGCCGCTCGCTGCGGGCCTGCCCGTCGAAGACTTCCTTTATCAGCGCCGGCGCTTGCCGCTGCCGCTCGCTGAACTGCTCATTCTCGCTGGCGGCGCGTGGACGATCGACGCGGCGCGCGCCTACGAGGTCGGCTGGGTGTCGGAGGTGGTGCCGGCTGAGCAGCTGCTGCCGCGCGCGCGCCAACTCGCTGAAGCCGTCGCCCGCAACGACCCGACGGCTGTCCGCCGGACGAAGGAGATCCTCGTCCGCAGCCGCGACCTCTTCTTGCGCGACGCTGTCGAGCAGGCCCGCGCCGCGGTCGTTCCGCTCGCGCGCAATCGAGCGGCGCGCCGAGCGATCCTCGAGCGGGCGTAGCGCCTTCTGCCGTCGGGTGCTCTGCGGCTGCGGGGCGCGTCGGGAGCAGGCGCCTCGCGGCCGGGGTTGCCGCGCCGGCTTGC